>JBLNDG010000169.1:0-20959 GCA_050261415.1 Caulobacteraceae bacterium
CTGCTGCGCTCATTAACTTTTCATCAGGAGTGTAGTAAAAGCCTCTATATTTCCACGTATCTTCATCATAATCCCCAAGGCTTAAATAATCATTCTGCAGCCTTTCCATAAATTCAGCATAAGCACTCGCCTGCGCATATTCTCTGGTTGCACCTTTACCGTTAGTACCCAAACCCGTACCCGGAATATTTGCCCTGAGTGTGTAAAAACCATCTACCTCGGTATCGTCCCAGTGCTCCTCGAGTTCTATGTTCATTTCATTCAATATGCCCTTAATACGTCCTACTGTTTCTGACGGTACACATTCCTTGTATTTGGTTTCTCTTTCGGCCTTCATTCCACTTGCCCCCCATGGCCTTAAATTTTAATATAGCCCGATACCAGCATATTCATTTACCGCTCTAAAGGTGCCTTTTATATAGACATTAAATAAATAAAAAGCTCGGAGGCATCGAGCCTCCTCGCTTTTGACTGATTCTACTTTGGTAGAATGTCCACTAATAAAAAGTCTGTGATAGTTCATATCACAGACTCTTTATTTGATATCAGATCTGGCTGCCCTTAGAGGTTATCCACGTCATAGGGAGTTTCCTGGTATACATAATAGTTAAGCCAATTCGAAAAGAGCAGGTTTGCATGACTTCTCCATGTAACAATAGGGCTCCGGCCAGGATTATCTTCGAAGAAATAGTTTTTGGGAACACTTATGTTCAAGCCCTTGTTGATATCGCGCTCATACTCCCTTTTAAGGGTCAAAGCATCATATTCCGAGTGCCCAGTAACAAAAATCTTCCTCCCGTTCTTCGTTGCTGCAATGTAGACGCCGGCTTCTCCGGACTCTGCTATGATTTCCAACTCATGCTTTGCTTCTATGTCTTTCCGTTCTATTCCCGTATGCCTCGAATGAGGTGCTGAGAATACATCATCAAAGCCCCTCAGAAGCTTGGAATTACATACAGTCTTATGATGCTCAAAAACTCCGAACAACTTCTCCCCGAGAGGATATTTTGGAATGCCATAATGATAGTAAAGTCCCGCTTGTGCACCCCAGCAGATATGAAGCGTTGAATATACATTGTGCTTGCTCCACTCCATCAGGTCCACCAGCTCATTCCAATAGTCCACCTCTTCAAAGGGCAGATTTTCAACAGGAGCGCCTGTAATTACCAGTCCATCAAACTTTAAGGCTTTAACTTCATCAAATGTATGATAAAAACGTTCCAGATGCTCCTCGTCGGTATTTTTAGACATATGGGTCCCTGGGTGAAGCAGGGTTATATCTACCTGCAGCGGGGAATTTCCCAATAGCCGCAGGAGTTGTGTCTCTGTATCAACTTTGGTGGGCATCAAATTCATGATTGCTATCCTGAGCGGCCTGATATCCTGATGGTGAGCGCGGCTCTCCGTCATTACAAATATATTTTCACCTGTCAGAATGTCGGCTGCCGGTAAATCATCCGGTATGTTGATTGGCATTTATATCACTTCCTCTAATAATCTTGCTGTTAAATAGCTGCATTTTTTAATGCCTGATCCAAGTCCTCAATCAAATCCTGCACATCTTCAATTCCTATTGATATTCTTATCATGTCAGGTGTTACTCCTGCTGCCAGCTGGTCCTCCTCAGTAAGCTGAGCGTGAGTTGTGCTTGCCGGATGAATAACCAAAGACTTTGCATCCGCCACATTAGCCAAATGTGAGAATACTTCAAGCTTCTCGATAAACTTCTTACCAGTCTCAACCCCTCCATTTATACCAAAGGTGAATATGGAGCCTGCGCCTTTAGGCAGGTATTTTTTCGCAAGTGCATTGTATTTATTTCCCGGAAGGCTGGGATAATTCACCCAGCTTACTTGTGGGTGCTGTTCAAGAAAACCTGCTATCTTTTTGGCGTTTTCCACGTGGCGTTCCACACGCAGTGATAGTGTTTCCAACCCCTGCAGAAGCAAAAATGCATTAAACGGGCTTATGCAAGCCCCAGTATCTCTTAGAAGCTGAACTCTTGCTTTTACTATATAAGCCGCAGGTCCAAAAGTTTCAGTATAGCTTATACCGTGATAACTTGCATCTGGCTCTGTAAGTACGGCGAACTTTCTGCTCCATGCCCAGTCAAATTTGCCTGAATCAACAATAACTCCTCCGATTGAAGTACCATGCCCGCCAATAAACTTCGTTGCGGAGTGAATTACTATGTCTGCCCCGAAGTCAAAGGGTTTAATAAGGTATGGAGTTCCGAAGGTGTTGTCTACGATAAGGGGTATTCCGTTATCATGAGCGATGGCAGCTATCTTTTCAATATCCACAAGATTTATCCCCGGATTTCCAATTGTTTCAATGTATATAGCCTTTGTATTCCCATTAATTGCTTTTTCAAAATCCCCAGCATTATCCGGATTCACAAAGGTTGTTTTTATCCCATACCTTGGCAAAGTAGATGCGAAAAGGTTATATGTACCTCCGTACAGTGTACTTGCTGATACTATCTCATCCCCGGCCTTTGTAATATTCAAGATTGCATAGGTTGCTGCCGCCGCCCCTGATGCTACCGCCAACGCGCCTACGCCGCCTTCCAGCAAGGCTATTCTCTTCTCAAATACATCAGTTGTCGGATTCATTATCCTTGTGTAGATGTTTCCCGGCTCCTTCAACGAAAAAAGGTTTGCTCCATGCTCCACGCTGTCAAACACATACGAAGAAGTCTGGTATATCGGTACAGCTCTTGATTTTGTCGTAGGATCAGGTGTCTGCCCTCCATGTACCTGCAATGTGTCAAATCTTAATTTTCTTTCACTCATTCTTTTTACCTCCTTAGTGTAATTTTTGGTTTTTGTTTGCTGTAAATAAAAGCTCTGAGGCATCGAGCCTCCTCGCTTTTGACTGATTCTACTTTGGTAGAATGTCCACTAATATTAAAGCCTCTTTCGGATGAAAGAGGCTTATAAACGTATTCTGTTTACTTATTGTCCTCCCTCATCTCTCAGTACTTAGTACTGCAGGAATTGACACCGCTGCATTCGAATGAGAATGCCGGTTGTCGGGTTTCATAGGGCCAGTCCCTCCACCGCTCTAGATAAGAGTCGTTTAATATTTAATTTTTTATATATTAACATAAAGTATATTTAGTGTCAATAAAATTATTTTTTAACCTGCGTTCAAAAAATCACATCCGCTCCTACTTATTCAAGAACGCTTCAATCCGGAAGGAATCCATAAGGGAATATACTACGCTGACGTTATCAAGATTCAGGCTTGTGAGCTGGTTTATGCGGTTAATTCTATATATTAGGGTATTTCTATGTATAAACAGCGCATCCGCCGTCTCTTTAAGGTTATTTTTATGCTCCAGATAGGTACGCAGGGTAATATAGAGTTCAGAATTGTTGGCTTTATCATACTCCAGTAGAACCTGTAAAGCAGGATGGCAGTAATATTCCAAAGGAATTTTACCGGTATAGTTATATAATAAATCATAATAGTAGAAATCACTGTAACCAAATACCCGGTTTGCCTGTCCAAAGCGCTGCGCCAGCTTTATGGATGCTACTGCCTGATTGAAGTACCTCTTGAACTGAACAATATCACTAAAAGGCCAGCTCAGACCTATGCTTACATCTTCAAGCCGGGCCAGCTTTGCGAGCTCTTCAGACTGTCTTTCAGAAACCGAAGGAACTAAAATCCCGATATAGCTTTTATATTGTACGGAATGCCCGTTTGGGAAGATCCGTTCCAATTCCATACTGAAAGTACGCTTCAAGTAGCGGTTTTCTATACGGTGGACAAAACGGGCAACCACTACCCTCATCTCTGACGGAAAATCAACTCTTGACAAGACTATATGATCAATGGTATCTGAAATTTCTTCCTCATCCAGCAGATTGTAAAGAATTGCACTGTAAAATGTGTCGGGAGTTCCTTCAGATGCTGAGTCACGGCTAAATATATCGAAAAGAATTCTGCCTACCAGCGGAAGCTGTCTCATATGATTGCGTCCAATGGCTGTATGATGTTCAACCATTATTACCGCACCAACAACATGGCCTTCCTGTGTAATCCTTGCTACCAGTTTGGGTTGAAGGTCTCCGGGCAGAGTTATTATCTGTGTTTCGCTTCCCTGTTTGCTCCACTCCTTCATATCCTTGTTGGAGCGGACTTTCTGCACAAATTCGTAGGAGCAGTATCCCCTCTCTACGTTTTGGGCCCAGAGCGGATCTACTATTTCATAATTGGTAGAATGCGCCAGTACCTTCTGGCTTAGATCCACAAGAATCAAAGCATTTCCCAGCAATGACGCTGCAGTGTTTATAACACCGGCAATACTTTTTCCGCTTAAAGCCATGTGTGCCAGTTCAAAAAACATGCCCCCCTCCCGCAGATCTTCAAAAACCAAATCCTTTGCCGTATTGAACAAATCATACAAATCCTCTTTATTAATCAGTGCATAGCTGCTGCCCTCAGGCAGTGCAGGATTATCATCGGTGCAAAGTATCATAATCGGCCGGTCCGGTGCAGCTTTTAATTGTTCGAGACTACCTACGAACAGCACGTGTTCATCCCATTGATGCTCGTTCCTGTCCAGCAGTCGGATATCCATAATGACAGGGGAATCATTACTATTCCATTTGTTTATTTGATATTTCTCATGAAGTATTCCAATTAATTCATTATAGCGCATACTTCCCACTTCACTTTTTTGTTTTTATCATAATATACTTCGTATGAATATTCAATATGGTTCCATATTGTTAAAATAAAGACACTATACTGAATAAGGAGTGTACCACGCATGCTGTTTATACCTTTGTGCAAATCATACAAATGCACCCTCCCATTTTTGTATTGCCGGTATGTATATAGTCATGCAGTTCCAATGTTATAATTATAATCACAAAATTTTCTGAAAAAAGCATTTCATCACATAACTTATTCCCAAATGTCAAAAGGAAGGAGCTGGTATGTAAATGATCACATCATACAATGTTTTCGTTCCGTCTCTTATGGGGAGCGGTGCATCGCTGCGGACCGGCCTTAAGGTCCGTGAGCTGGGGTGCAGGAAAGTGCTTGTCGTCTATGACAGGGGACTTAAGTCAGCCGGCATAGCCGACATAATCGTTGAGAACATCCAGAATGCCGGAATCAAAACCTTTTGCTTTGACGGTGTACTCCCTGATCCTCCTGATACCATGATTGAAGGAGCAGCAGAGATTGCACGGAATGAAGCAGTCGACGGCATTGTAGCCATAGGCGGAGGCAGTGCTATTGATACGGCAAAGGGTATTAATGTACTGATCAACAATGAACCTCCTATCATGAAATATTTCGGTGTGCAGAAAAATCTCAAGCGCGGCGTTCCGTTGGTGTTCATACCTACTACAAGCGGTACCGGTAGTGAAGTCACCAACATGTGTGTCATCTCATGCACATCCCTGGGGAAGAAGGACAGTGTTGTAAGCCCTGTGTGTGTTGGCACCCTAGCTATATTGGACCCTGACCTGACTCTGGGTCTGCCTCCTAAAATGACTGCAGCAACCGGTGTGGACGCTTTGGCTCATGCTGTGGAATCCATGACTGGAGGCCAGGCAAATCCTCTCTCTGATGCTTTGGCACGGGATGCAATCAGAACTATTGCCAAATGGCTTCCTATAGCTTACCGTGACGGTTCCAACCTTGAGGCAAGGGAGAATATGCTACTGGCTTCCATGTTTGCCGGTATGGCGTTTACCAATGGGCTTGTACATCTGGGGCATTCCATAGGACATACTTTGGGTGCCCAGTTTCACATACCTCATGGAATAGCATGCGGAGTAGCACTGCCTGAGGTAATTGAATATGCTGCAAAAACTGAGTTCAAGAAAGTCCGGATGATATGCGAATGTTTGGGTTTGAACCCTCCAGAGGAAGCATCTCCTGAAGAAATCGGCATTACTGCCCGAAAAGCGTTGCGTTCTCTCATCAAATCGGTTGAAATACCAAATATAAAAGAACTGGGGATCCCTCTTGAAGCAGTAATCAAAGTAGCACCACTCATCACTGCAGATACCGGTTTTGCGCTGGTACCCTACCGGATAACTTCGGCGAGGGTTGCAGAAATGCTAAAGTCAGCATACGATGCTTGATGAATCAGATCTGTTTAATAATCAAAAGGAGGTCAAGACTATGTGGTCAAAATTGATAATAGATATGAATGCCTTAACAGTCAGCAGGGAACCACTGGATGAAGAATTCCGGGAGCTTGGCGGCAGAGGATTGATCGCACAATATATGATTAAAAATGTCCCGCCCCAGTGTGATCCGCTGGGCAGCCAAAGCCATCTTATTTTCTGCACTTCAGTATTCGCAGGGAGTAAATTAACCACTGCACACCGACTGTCCGTGGGTGGCAAAAGTCCCCTTACCGGCGGGATAAAGGAAAGCAATTCAGGTGGTTATGCCGCATCCCTATTGGCAGAGCAGGGTATCAAGCTGATTGTAGTAAAAGGGCTCCCCTCAGGCAAGGGATTGTGGCTTTTACATATTGACGCAAAAGGAAATGCTTCCCTTGAAGATGCCACTAAATATAAAGGAATAAACAATTATGAATTTGTTGAAAAAATACGCGAACGTTTCGGCGATAAGCTTGCAACCATATCCATAGGCAGCGCCGGGGAGCGCCTTTACAAATGTGCTTCCATACAGGTTACCGAGTTCAGTACCGGCCATCCAAACCGTGCTGCTGCACGTGGTGGTTTGGGCTCATTAATGGGAAGCAAGCATCTCAAGGCAATCGTAATTGAAAAGCCCGAGACAAAATTTGATGTGCCCTATGTAGATGAGGCCAAATTCAATGAGATTTGCCAGAAGCTAAATAAAATGGCTGCTGAAGGTGCAAAGAATGACCCGTTCCATAATATTGGCACAGTTGCTACAATAGAAGTTACAGGAGCAAACGGCATTCTTCCCGTAGATAATTTCTCCGGCAGACTATTTCCTGAATATACTGAGGTCGGAGCAAATAAATTCATGACCAACCTTGCTGCACGCGGAGGCCGGAACAAGTGTCCGTGCCAGCCAGGCTGTGTTGTTCAATGCTCCAACGTATATAATGACAAGGATGGAAATTACCTCACCTCCGGTTTTGAATATGAAACCCTGGCAATTATGGGGCCGAACTGCCACATCTCTGATTTGGATGCAATCGCCGGAATGGACCGGCTTTGCGATGATATAGGAGTGGATACTATCGAAACCGGTAATGCCATTGCTGTGTGCATGGAAGCCGGTAAAATCAAATGGGGAGATTCAGCTGCAGCCCTCGGTTTACTAAAAGAAATGGCTGACGGTACGGAATTCGGCAGACTTCTAGGTGAAGGCTGCGAGGCTGCAGGTAAAAGCCTTGGCTGCAAGCACATCCCCGTTGTTAAGCACCAGGCGATGGCAGGATATGATCCCCGTAATACCAAAGGTACAGGTATTACTTATGCCACAAGCCCTATGGGTGCAGATCACACTGCCGGGCTCACTATGGCAAGAGCCTTCGATGATGCCGGAAGGGCAGCACAGGCCTATGCCTCAAACAAACTGCAGGTTGCAATGTGTTTTGCTGATAGTATGATGTGTATTTTCGCTTTCGCGCACATGGTACCCGGAATACCGCTGCTTTCGGAACTCATGGCAGCCATGTATGGCGGTGAACCTGACCCCTCCCGCGTACCGGCCATGGGCGTAAAAACACTTTTAACAGAAAGAGCCTACAACAAAATGGCAGGAATGACAGCCAAAGATGACAGGCTGCCTGATTTCTTCTACAACGAGCGCTCTGCCGCAACAGGCTCCAAGTTCGATATTAATTACTATGAATTGGAGGTACTTTTTGATTTCTGATGATAACGGTTAATGGAAAGAAAATGGAATTTGAAAGCGGCACAACCATAGCAGGTGCTGTAAGGAAAGCTGAAGAGTCTATCGATGCTATGACATTAGTGATTTTGGATGGGAGAGTCATTCCTAGTACTGAACTCAATTCTACCATACTTTGTGACGGTGCCTGCATAAAATTGATGCGGATTATCAGCGGGGGATAAAAGCAAAACAGCCTGAGAATTGTTTTTCTCAGGCTGTTTTAATATATATATGCACAGAGGTTTAGTGTATTATTGTTACATATATGCCTGTGAGTATTGCTGACGTGATGACCCCGCAGATATTAGCCCCTACGGCATACTGCAGAATAAAGCTGTATTTATTGATTTTACTTACTTCCTTCTGTGCTACCTTGGCAGTCGTGGGTACACAGGACACCCCTGCAATACCAATGGTCGGGTTAAAGTTTTTCTTATTTATAAAATATACTATATATCCTCCCAGGATGCCCCCTATACCTGATAACAATAATGCGGTCATCCCCAGCACAAGAAGTATTAATATTTTAGGATTCAATATTGTACTTGCTTCACAAAGCACCCCCAGCATCAAACCCAGGAAAAACGTAGCTCCATAAAGAAAAGTCTCTTCTATTAGCTTGGAATACTTTGTCAGACCTGACTCCCTTACTGCTATCCCAAGGAAAAAGCTTAAGAATAACGGTGCAGCTACAGGGAAAAGGAAACATAATACTGTAGAGGCAATAACGGAAAATACCAGCTTTTCTTTTGAAGTTATGTTATGAGTCCTGCTCACATTGACATTCTTGCCTCTCAATTCTTTCGGTATCAGCAGCCTTACAAGATACGGATAGCCTCCGTAGGTCAAGCTTAGGTACAAGTATGCTACTATGGTAATCGGAACGAAGAGATTTTTTGCAAGCATAAGTGAAGTGTATAAAACCATGGGACCGTCGGCAGTACCTATGACTGAAATAGCTGCAGCTTCGCCATGAGTAAAGCCTAAAGCCGTCGCAATCGGGAAAGTAGCAACAGTACCCAACTCGGCAAACATAGCAATTAACATGCTTGTAAAGGGATAGGCCAATAAAAAGCCAATGTCGGTTATTACGCCTATACCCATGAAGACAATACATGCAATCAGGCCGTTGCTGAAGGTAAAGGTGTAAATCGGCTGTAAAAAGTCAATCTGCAATATGTTCATCAGGTCATTGGTATTGCTCACCATAGGGTTCATAAATATTGTACCGGTATTTTGAGCTGACAGGAAAAGTACCCCTGCATTTACCGCAGACATGCCGAAACCCATAGGAATCATTACCAGGGGCTCCAGAGTATTCTTGGCACCCAGATATACAAGAAGAATGCCCAAAAAAATAAGAACCAGTCTTGCAATAGCTATTTTGGGTTCTTGAACAAACAAAGTCGCTATACCTTGAAACAGATGCATAATATCCATAAACAGTCCCCGCTTTCAAATAGTACGATTAAGCTTTTTCCGCCGGTTTCTTGGAAAAAAGTCTTATACTGAACAGAATGATTTTGATAAGTACAGCAATAAACAATGAAATAAAAAAGCCTATGCCAAAAACCTGTAGTGCAATTAATATAGAGTTCTGCATATTATCCTCCTATTCCAGCTCGCTCCTTATACTTTTAACAAATATCAAAGCCATTATTAAGAATGCCATAACCTTAGCTGCATTTTCAGCAAATAGTAATGTGCTGTTCATACCTTCCCCTCCTATTCCATTTTTTGCTGCAAAAGTGCCTTAAATCCTTTAAAATCATGAAGAATCGGCAGTTTGCAATTTTCGTCATTTACAGTATACTCACATATATTGTATAATTCAAATATATAAAACTTATCTATATTATAAGTATAAATTATAATTGTAAATTGCTGTACTGCACCTCATCAGAATAATGCTTTTAAAGGAGAATTCTGTTATGGATCTTCATTATTTAAAGCTGTTTCATACATTGGCATCAGAACAGAGCTATACAAGAGCAGCCAATTCACTGTTTATCAGTCAGCCCGCTTTATCAATGCAGATAAAAAAATTTGAAGAAGAACTAGGCGTTAAACTTTTTGACAAAATCGGCAACAAAAACATACTTAATGAAAATGGCAGACTGCTCTACAGTTATACGCAAAAGATATTCTCGATAATTGAAGAAGCAGAACATCATCTGCTTAATAAGACGGACCACATAGGCGGAACTGTCAATATAGGCGGGAGCAATACTTGCGGTACCTATATCCTTCCCAAAATAATAGGTGAATTCAAAAGTATTTATCCTGATGTCAATGTTAACCTGCATGTATCAGATACTTACGAGATATCCAATTTGATTGCGGAGAGCAAACTGGACCTCGCAATGAGCGGAGGCGCCGCAGATTATAACAAGAATATACATGTCGAAAAGTTAATAGATGACCATATTGTTTTTGCTGCTTCACCACAAAATAAACTGGTAGGAAAAGAATATATCGAAGCCTCAGACCTGGAAGGCTGTGATTTTATAGCTCATGAAAGCAAATCACAATTATATCTGCTGGCAGCGAGAATTATTGAAGAAATGAAATTTCCGGCAAAAATCACCATGACTTTCGGAAATATTGATGCTATCAAACAAGCAGTAGCAGCCAACCTGGGTGTGTCACTGATACCGCTTTCAGCAGTATCCTTTGAGCTTAAAATTGGCTTGATCAAAGAGTTAAAAATAAAGGGCAAAAGTTGGTCATATCCTCAAAACCTTATATACAACAAAAACAGATACCTGTCACCGGCAGCAAGAAAACTTATAGATCTGATACGGAGCAAAGCACAAAAGCACTGAGTTCATAGCAACCCAGTGCTTTTGTTTCAATTGCCTTATATTATTAATTGAATTTATATATCTTGCGAACTATACGGTATAAAGGCACAGTTACTTTTCCTGCAATACTTCCCGGTATATTGGATATTGTACCAA
Source organism: Caulobacteraceae bacterium (assembly GCA_050261415.1). Taxonomy (GTDB): domain Bacteria; phylum Bacillota; class Clostridia; order Lutisporales; family Lutisporaceae; genus JBLNDG01. The sequence continues at coordinate 10,836 of JBLNDG010000169.1, forward strand.
GCAAGCGGTATCGAAGCCTTAAATAAAGTCTTTCATCCCTGCTTCTTAAATATGACCACAGTTCCCTTCTTTTCTGAAAATCCTCCTTGGTAGCTGAAATTTGTAAGAATACCGAGGATATGGTCATCATCATTGAAAGATAGTTGGTCATATAGTTTCTAAGACGTTTATTGGGTGCCTCTTCAAGCTGGTTGTATGAATCAATCATAAGCTTATTCACCTGAAGCTGTTGGTCGATACGTTTTATCATAACCTTTTCGTTTACTGACTGGTCTTCTCTTCCGATAAAGTAACGGTAGAGGTCAATGTCCATGTAATATAAAGTCTTGACATAAGGCAGAGGCTTATAAACGAAGAGGTTGTCCACATAGAAAGTATGCTTCGGAAGTACCAGCCCACACTCGCGGAGAAGTTCCGTACGGTATATCACCGAATGCATGAGCAGGTATTGTGAAGGTCTGAAGTTGCCTACTTCATCCCAACCGAATAATCGGTTTTGCGGCAACACATTTCCATAGCTGACGGTATGGCTGGTATTATCTGTTGAGTGCTCATAGACATAATTGCATACCATCACGTCCGGTGCAGTACCCTTAACATAGAGTTCCTTCAGTGTGGATATGACTCTTAACATACCCGGGATATCGAGCCAATCGTCTGAATCTACGACTTTGTAATATACCCCTGTTGCATTACGGAGACCTGTATTGACAGCCTCACCATGTCCTCCGTTTTCCTGATGTATTGCTTTGACAATACCCGGGTATCTGGAAGCATAATCATCAGCAATTTTTCCCGTATTATCGGAAGAACCGTCATTAACGATAATTATTTCTACATCTTCTCCTCCCGGGAGCAGTGTCTCAATGCAGTGCTCCATGTAAGCAGAGGAGTTATAGCTGGGAATTGCAAAAGTTAATATCTTCATAGATCGTGCCCTTTCTTTCAACATATGATGCTGTCGGTTAAAAGCAACGCGCGTTCGATAATTGCATCCATGTTATAGTATTTATATTCAGCCAGTCTGCCAAGCAAGTAAAATTCCTTAAGGCCTCCGGTTAGTTGTTTATATTTTTCATAAAGCGCAATATTCTCCGGGTTTATTATTGCATAATATGGTATCTCGCTTTCAGCCCCCGTATAGTCTCTTGGGTATTCCTTCATTATTGTGGTTTTACCGGGAATATCCTGTCCGGTCAAGTGTTTAAACTCGGTAATTCGGGTAAAAGACTCTGACACTGTGTAGTTGATGGTGCCTTTTGGCTGATACCATGTCATATCATGGGTTTCAAGCAGAAAATCCAAAGTCCTGTACGGCAGACGGCTAAAGCGGCAATCAAACAGCTCGTCCAAAGCACCGGTATATATGACGGTTCCGTTAAAAGACTTACCGTCTAAAAGCATTCTGTCCTCTTCGATTTTAAATACCTCAGCTGAATCAGTATTGAGCTGCAGCTTAATATTGGGATGGTCAAGCAGCTTTTCAAAAAGCGGAGTAAATCCATCTGACGGAATACCCTGATATTTATCCTGAAAATACCTGTTATCGTATGATACCAGTATAGGAACCCGCGCTGTGACCGACGGGTCTATTTCATCCGGAGCAACACCCCACTGCTTTTGTGTATAATGCAGGAAAATATTGTTATGAACAAAATCCGCAAGTTCAAGCAGTTCTTTATCCTTCTGCTTTTGCAGTTCAAAAATCGTAATACGACGTTCCATTCCATATACTTCAACAAGTTTCTGTTTTATGCTCTGCGCTTTGGCTTGGTCAAAAATCATATCAAGTGAGTTAAGATTAAATGGAACAGGCACCAGCTTTCCGTAAATATCCGCTTCCACCTCATGGGAGTAATTCCTCCACTGTGTAAAACGTGAAAGATAATCAAATACACGGCCGCTGTTGGTGTGAAAAATATGCGGACCGTATTTATGGACCAGAATGCCGTCACTGTTTATATAATCGTATGTGTTGCCTCCAATATGGCTGCGCTTATCAATGATCAAAACCTTTTTTCCTGCCCGTTCGGCCAATTCCCGGGCTGCCACAGCTCCAGCAAAACCGCAGCCAATTACAAGACAATCGTTTGCGTTGTTCATGTGTTCAGATTCCCTCCGTACATTGTGTATTTTTTATAATGCATAGGAAAGTATAAATTTCCTTAGCGTGACACTTTCCGTTAAATGCATTTCATAAAAGGCTTCCCTGGTCGTTAAAACGCTTCAATAGAAGCCTTTTTTATAACACACCCGACATAATTTATTCTACACAGCCTACTCAGTATTTGTCAAATGGTAAGGTTGTCGGATAGCATAGCTCTTCAAAAATCAGGCTTGACTGCCTGACCAGCCGGAATTGCAATTTCAGCAAAAAAGTGATATTCTTTCTATATATTAGTTGCGTGTGCAACAATTAGTCTATGGGAGGTACTTTATATGGAAGCACTTATGAAATATATAGGCAGAACCTGGCGCTGCGCCATTTTGTACAGAAATGGCAAGCTTGAGCAGGAAGGCCTTAACGGTTATCAACACTCATACATTATAAAAATCTGTCAAAACCCGGGCATTTCCCAGGAACAGCTTGCACAGATGATATATATAAATAAAAGCAATGTGACACGCCAGCTTGCCTTATTGGAGCAAAACGGCTTCATCCGAAGAAGCCTCAGTGAGAAGGATAAGCGGGTCATGCAGGTTTTTCCCACCCAGAAGGCTCTTGATATTTACCCGAAGGTGCACAACCTTTTAGTGGAATGGAATACGTACCTCACCGAGGATTTTACCGGGGAAGAACTAAGCCTGCTGCAATCAATGCTGGAGCGTGTGATGAACAAAGCCATGGCAAGGGTTTCTGGGGAAATTGAGAAAGAGGAATAATCATGGTTAAAATTTTAAGCTATCTAAAGCCCTATATTCCCAAAATGATGCTGGGACTTACTATTAAATTTATTGGTACTATTATGGACTTGCTGCTGCCGTGGATTTTGGCCTATACAATCGACGATATTGTACCGCAGCGTAATGTGCAGCTTGTTTTGGTCTGGGGTGCGGCAATGATTGTATGTTCTGTATTGGCGCTTCTTACCAATATAATTGCAAACCGTATGGCATCCAAGGTAGCAAGGGATACGACCGAAGCCGTCCGCCACGACTTGTTTTCAAAGATATCTTACCTTTCCTGCCGGCAGGTCGATAATTTTACTATTCCTTCCCTGGAATCCAGGCTTACCTCCGATACTTACAACATCCACCAAATGATAGGAATGATGCAGCGTCTGGGCGTGCGTGCGCCAATTTTGCTGCTGGGCGGCATTATTGTCACTCTGACACTGGAACCGGTGCTGTCACTGGTTTTAATTCTTACTCTGCCTTTTCTTGGATTGCTGGTTTACCTTGTCTCGAAAAAGGGCATCCCCCTTTATACCGGTCTGCAGCAGGCAGTAGATGCCATGGTCCGGACAGTACGTGAAAATATTACCGGAATCCGTGTGATAAAGGCGCTGTCAAAAACGGTTTATGAAAAGCAGCGTTTCTCAGATATAAATGCAGAGGTGGTAAGAAGGGAGAAAAAAGCCGGCATCACTATGGCCCTTACAAATCCGATGATGAACCTGCTTTTAAATATGGGGCTTACACTTGTAATAATCGTAGGCGCATACCGTGTAAATGCGGGGCTTGCGCAGCCGGGAAAAATAATTGCATTCCTCACTTACTTTACTATTATCCTGAATGCAATGCTTTCTATCACCCGCTTGTTTGTAATGTACTCCAAAGGAATTGCATCCGCCGACAGAATATGCCAGGTGCTGGATGCCCCCGAAGATTTGAAGCTGGAACCGGAAGATTCCGTGAATAACGGATTTCATATTGAATTTGACCATGTATCCTTCTCTTATCATAGGGGCAAAAATACAATCAGCGATATCAGCTTTGCCCTGAAGCCCGGTGAGACACTGGGAATCATAGGACCCATAGGATCGGGCAAAAGCACACTTATACACCTTTTGATGCGCTTGTATGACACTGACAAAGGTTCTATCCGCATCAATGGACATGATGTGCGCAGTATCCCCCCGGAGGATCTGCACACCAAATTCGGAACTGTATTTCAAAATGATGTCCTGTTTGCCGACACAATAGCCGCCAACATTGATTTCGGACGCAAACTAAGCAAGAAGCAAATCGAAGCAGCGGCAGACTATGCACAGGCAAAAGAGTTTATCGATTCCCTGCAGGATGGTTATGAGCATATGCTGACCGCCAAAAGCACCAACCTAAGCGGCGGGCAGAAGCAAAGGCTCCTGGTGGCGCGTGCATTGGCTGCGCATCCGGAAATCCTTGTTCTTGACGATTCCTCAAGTGCACTGGATTATAAGACAGATTTCCTACTGCGTAAGGCACTGGCGCATAATTTCAGCAATACAACGACAATCATCATAGCTCAACGGGTAAGCTCAATCATGCATGCCGATCATATCCTTGTTCTGGAGGATGGCAGAGCCTTGGGCTATGGTACTCACAAGGAACTGCTTCAAAACTGTGAAAGCTACAGAGAAATCAGTATGTCGCAGATGGGGGGCGGAGCCATTGCATAATAAAGAAAAGCAGCAGGAAAAACCAAAGTATGGGAGAAAGACTCTACTCCGCTTATGGGGCTATTTGTACCAGTATAAATGGATGGTACTTCTGGCACTGATACTCTCACTTGTCAGCAATTTTCTGGCTCTCATAGGGCCGATGCTCTCAGGCTATGCTATTGATGCAATTGGCTGGGGTAAGAGTCAGGTACAGTTTCAGGCAGTATTTTATAATTGTTTCCTGATGGTCGTATTTTACCTTATATCCTCATTGTTTTCGTATATTCTTTCGGTTTTGATGATTAACCTAAGCCAAAAGGTTGTATTAAAGATGCGCAATGATGTATTTGAAAAGCTGGTAGATCTGCCTGTCCGCTATTTTGACAGTCATCAGACCGGTGATATAATCAGCCGTATTTCTTATGACATAGACACAGTAAATGCGTCCTTGTCCACCGACTTGCTGCAAATAGTCACCAGTGTAATTACAGTAACAGGCTCCCTGGCAATGATGCTTTTTCTTTCCCCTGCCTTAGTGCTGGTGTTTGCCGTTACCATTCCGATTTCCATATTTTTAACCAAATATATGACAGGCAAGGTGCGCCCGCTGTTCCGCAAACGCTCTGCCAAGCTGGGTGAGCTTAACGGATTTGTGGAAGAGATAATCTCCGGCCAGAAGACCACTAAAGCATATAACCAGGAAGAAACCATGATACACCGATTTGATTCCAAAAACAAAGAAGCAGTAGATGCATACTACAATGCAGATTATTATGGCAGTATGACAGGCCCCTCGGTCAATTTCATCAACAATCTTTCCCTTGCGCTCATAAGCGTGTTTGGGGCACTGCTATATTTATTCAACCGGCTGACCTTGGGGAACCTTTCATCTTTTGTACTCTATTCCCGAAAGTTTTCGGGACCAATCAATGAAGCAGCCAACATCATCAGTGAACTGCAATCAGCCTTTGCCGCAGCAGAGCGGATTTTCCGTCTTATTGACGAACAGCCTGAGCCGGAAGATGTAAAGGATGCTGCTGTTTTGAATAATGTACGCGGTAATGTGGAAATAGATAATGTTGACTTTGGCTACGTACCGGATAAACTGGTTGTAGAAAACCTGAACCTCAAAGCAAACGAAGGCAGCCTTGTTGCCATTGTAGGACCTACAGGTGCAGGGAAAACCACGATAATAAACCTGCTTATGAGGTTTTACGACCAAAACAGCGGAATGATAACTGTTGACGGCTGGGACACCCAGAAGGTCACGCGGAAAAGCCTGCGCCGCTCTTATGCCATGGTTCTGCAGGACACCTGGCTGTTTTATGGTACAATATATGAAAATATCGCCTATGGTAAAAAAGATGCAACAATGGATGAGGTAATCTCTGCTGCCAAAGCGGCAAAAATACACAATTACATTATGCAGCTGCCTGACGGCTATGATACAATCATAAATGACGAGGGCATGAACATTTCCCAGGGGCAGAAGCAGCTTTTAACCATAGCAAGAGCCATGCTGCTGGATTCCAAAATGCTGATACTTGATGAAGCCACCTCCAACGTAGATACCCGGACAGAACTGCAGATCCAGAGTGTAATGCGCAGGCTTATGCAGGGCAAGACCTGCTTTATCATAGCCCACCGTCTTTCTACAATTCAAAACGCTGATGAGATTTTGGTTGTTCGTAACGGTAAAATTGTAGAACAAGGTAATCATCAGGAGCTTCTGAAACGTAATGGGGTTTATGCAGAACTCTATAATTCACAATTTCAATAACACCAACATATTAGGAGGGAATTCTGTGGAAAATTTATTAAAAAAGAAAATGAAGAACGGTGAAAAGTCAATAGGAACATTCTTCGAATTGGGCAGTAATACGGCAGTGGAGTGTTTGGGGCTTGCGGGACTGGATTTTCTGATAATTGACACCGAGCACGGTCCTTTTGATATAGAAAGTTCCATGGGTTTCATCCGCACTGCAGAACTCAGAAATATCACACCTTTTGCCAGAATCAAGGACATATCCCGACCCTCTGTGCTTAAGATGCTGGATATCGGTGCAAAGGGACTTATCGTACCATGTGTTGAAACCGTAGAGCAAGTCAAAAGCCTTGTTGAATGGGCAAAATACTATCCTGTGGGCAAAAGAGGCTTCTTCATGGCAAGGTCTGCAGGATACGGCTTTGAAAGCTTTGCGCAAAATGTAGATGAATATTTTAGAATCTGCAACGAAGAAACACTTTTAATACCGCAGTGTGAAACTACGGGATGCCTTAAAAATATAGAGGAGATTGTAAATATCGAAGGTGTTGACGGAATCTTTATAGGGCCTTATGACCTTTCAATAGGTATGGGAAAACCTGCACAGTTTAGTAATCCGGAGTTTCTTCAGGCTGTTGATAGGATCCTGAAAGCATGTAAAAATGCCGGCAAGTTTTCATTTATTTATACAGGAAGCAATGCTGCAGCTAAAAAGTATCTGTCAGACGGTTTTGACGGAGTTGCCGTTAACATGGATGCAGCTGTATATATTAATGCATACAAGGCACTTATCAACGAAATCAGGGGATGAGGAAATCTCTAATCATATAAGTACTGCCAGTGTTGTTGCAGCCATTCCGGCGATATTCCCATATATAAGCTCTCCGAATGTGTGGCGGCCCATATTTACTCTTGCCCAATAAACTGGTAAAAGCAAAAATACAGACGCAATATACCACAGGGAGCCGCCGAATATTCCTCTATCATGCAGGTATACCGCAGTCAATGCACAAAGCGCAATCAAAGGTACTATAGTCATAGCGCTTATCATTTTTGAAATTTTGTATTTCATAAGACCTCACCTTTTACGATTATGTATTTAATACCTGAATCATTTTGTCATAAATAACACACCAAGTGTATTGGGTCCGCAATGGGAAAAAATTGTGCATCCGGCCCGGGTAACTAATATTTTCTTAAAATCGGCAATCTCCCGTATAGTATCTTGGACAAGATTAATGCGCTCAGAGGATATGCCCGAATGGGTAATGAAAACCCTGTCAAGTTTTAAATTTTCACGGCCTTCGAGTTTGTCTACCGTATAATGTTTTAACACAGCATTGAGGGAACCCCTGTATTTCTTTCCGACGCTCATTTTTCCGCTGGTATTGTCTACCTCAATGCAGGGCTTGATGTTCAGTATATTCGCACCTAATGCGGTAAGGGCAGAGCATCTGCCGCCTGCATGAAGGAAATCAAGCGTATCCGCGATGAAGCTGGCATGGTTCTTTACTCTTAAATCGTTTAATTCCTGTTGAATCTGAGCTGCCGGCAGCCCCTTCGCAATCCTCTCAACCGCTTCTATAACCAGAAACCCGGTTCCCGTAGAAAGGTTGTGTAAATCGACAGGATAGACATTCTTGAGTTCCTGTGCCGCTATACAGCAATTCTGATATGATGAGGAAAGTCCTGAACCGATATTTATATATATAACCTCGTACCCTTCATCTGTCCACTTTTTGAAATAGTTGATATATTCTGCAGGATTGGAGGCTGATGTTTTCGGTAAAATATGGTCCCTCCGATATACATCATAAATATCATCTGCTGTAATATCCACACCGTCCTGGTACTGCTTGCCGCCCAAAACTATATGGAGCGGATAATAGTTGATATCATACCTTTTCTTGAGTTCATCCCCAAGGTCGCAGGTAGTGCCTGCACTCAGTATAATTTTTTTCATTTTATTCACTCCGTCTTGCCTTATCGCATTGCCCGCATGCCACGCATTTTTTACCTGCAGGAGAGTTTCGCCAAATCAGTTCTGCTGTTGCCTCCCACCTATCTGCTGCGCCTTTACACTTTTCAGTAAGGGTATCAACGTCCTCCGGGCTTAGCATATCTGTTGAATGTGCACCGGAGTGCTTGACCATATCAGCCAGTCTGCCTTGATTATCCAACAACGGGCATGGGCGGAGATGGTTTTCATTGAAGGGCTGCCCTTTCCTATACTCCATGAACAGAGGAGACTTAAGCGCATCCATAAGGGAGACATCTTTGATATTTACATTGGAGTAATGTATGAAATCGCAGGGTTCAACATCGCCGTTGGCATTGATATGCAAATAGCTGCGGCCGCCAGCTACACACCCGTCGACATATTCTCCGTCATTCCAGAAATCCAGTATGAATATAGGCTTTTCTTTTCGAAAACTGCGCACCTGATGATACATAAATTCCCTCTGCCTGTCGGTTGCCATGAGGTCTGTCGGCGCACCGTTGCCAACAGGCATATAGGTGAAGTACCAGCAAAATTTCGCTCCTTTTTCTATCATCTCATCGATATATGCATCACTGCCTACCTGGTCTACATTTTTTGAAGTATAGCATGTTGAAATTCCGAAGGGAAGATTATGTTCCTTTAATATCTCCACAGCTCGTACGACCTGCCGGTAAGTTCCCCTGCCGCGCCTGCTGTCCGTGGACTCCTCAGAGCCTTCGATGCTTATCGCCGGAACGAAGTTGCACACCCGCCTCATCTCATGTGCAAAATGTTCATCTATAAGTGTTCCGTTTGTGAATGCAAGGAAAACACAATCAGAGTGCTTATTGCAAAGGGTTATTATGTCCTCCTTGCGGACCAGGGGCTCGCCTCCGGAATATATGTATGCAAAAACTCCGAGCTCTTTGCCTTGGGTAATGATTTTATCAAGGGTTTCAATGTCCATCGACAACTTATTTCCATACTCTGCTGCCCAGCAGCCGGTACATTTCAAATTGCATGCTGAGGTCGGATCCATTAGTATCGCCCAGGGTACGTTGCATTCTTCCATTTTGCTGATCTCCTTACGCTTCTTATTTCCTGTAATTGCAGCATTGACTAAAAAGTTTTTCAGAAACATGCGACGCGACCCGGTATCAATGTCGGCATAGATGTTTTTCAAGTAGATGTTCCAGTTATTTTCAGGGTCCAGCATGACTTTTCTGATCATTTTATAGGCACCTTTATATTGGCCTTCTTTATCAAAGTACTCAATCCAATCCAATACTTTTGGAATGTTGTTTTCATAATCTGAATCCATATAGGCAAGTACCTTTTTTAAACTATAAGTTTCCAGTTTTTCTTTAATGTTTTTCATATTTCTACCCCCAAATTTTAAAATCCCACTTTATTAAACTCTGTTTGCTACATAAAACCCGCTTTTTATGGAACTGCCCACAGTACCATCTTCAGAATCGCTATGGATTGCAATCACATTGATACCCTTTCCCCGGAGTGCAGATATCAAAGCTTTGTCCCGCCTCTTTTATCAGTCGCAATAATAACCGCATCAGGTTTAAATGCTTCTATGTACTCTTCATTTCCGGATATCCCCAACCGTGCATCCACACTATTACGCTTCATCTCATCTACAAACCAATGAGCTGTTGTGGGATCCCTATCCAAAAGCATACCTCCAAGCTCTTCCTCTCTTTCGAAAGCACTGACAATATGCCCCCGTTTTGATGCTGTAATGGCTGCCTGCATTCCCACCGGCCCCCCGCCTATGACTATA
>JBLNDG010000170.1:0-10252 GCA_050261415.1 Caulobacteraceae bacterium
AGAAACTGATGTAATTTCATCTTTTTCATTAGAAAAAGCTATAACAGTAAACCGTATAACCTCTCCATCAATCTGCTGTAAAATTTCTTTCAATAAATTTTTAGTATTAGTTTTATCCGACTTAACAATAAATAACCTTAGTTGTTTATTTTTGCCATTTCCTCTTAATCCTTTGTTTATTAAAGCTAATGCATCAATATAATGTACTTGCTCCTTATTAACTCTTTCTTGTAGCTGCAAGAATCGATGTTTATTCATTAAGGAATAAAGATACTTCGTTTCTTTATCGTAAACTAATACTAACTTCCACGGTCCCCTTTTAATTTTTAAACATTGAAATCTGTCATCACTAAGGTTTCTTAATAAATTCGTATTTGCAAAATCCCATTTCAAAAAATGAATGCCATTATATGTTTCTAAGTCGTATTCCGCCATAAAATCTAAGACTTCTTTTTTGTTTCCATCAGAAATAGCTTGAATTATTAACGATTTATGGTTATCATCTAATGGAATAGCTGAACCAAAATTACCCATCGTTTTTTCACCTCATCGCCTATTTTATAAATTTATTTTACAACAATCCTGAAATTTGTCAAGTGCAGTTACAAAACTATATGAAGAAGTTTTGCATAGCCTGATCCATAGTATCTTGGTCAATGCCTATATACCTCAAAGTAATTGATGGTGAAGAATGGTTGAAATGCTTCTGTAGCAAAGCAATATCATTATGCTTCTTGTAATGCCAATAACCAAAAGTTTTACGGATGTGGTATGAGTCCCAGTTTCAGCTAAACCAATTTCAATAGTAGCCTCATTCAAGATTCGGTAAGCTTGAACCCTTGTAATTGGCTTATTAACCCCTTTCTGGCTCTGGAAGAGGTATTCATCCTCCCTCATATCCTGAATATAACGGTCAATTTCCTTTCGTAACAAGGCATTAATAAAGGCTTTCTTCTCTTTGTTGGTCTTTTTCTCCCGAATCGTGATGTGAGTTTGACCTTTGACATGAATAACTTTGAGCTTCAGGATATCGGAAATCCTAAAACCTGTATTTACCCCGATAACGAAGAACATGTAATCCCTATTCATTATAACCACTCCTTTAAAATATTGATTTGATAAGGGTTTCAGAGAATGTAACAGAACAGGCATTGTGTTACATTTTCCAAAAACAGGCTACTTAGAAAGAACTTCATCGCTTATGATAGGATGAAGGTTTGACAAATTTGACAAAAGCTAATAAACGGATACACTTGGCCGCCCATCTAAAGCAACATGAAACGGGGGCCTCCCCCTATTAGCAAGGTTTTAGTATCTTAGCGAAATCCCCCTTTTGGGCCGTAGGCCCCCAACATGGAGAAAATGGGGCTATCCAAAAATATAGACAGCCCCCAGTTTTGGGCATAAAAATAGGCATCTACCGTTTTTAATGGTGGATGCCTTTATGCGCTTAACAATTTCAATTGACGTTCTGGCTGACTAGGTATATCTATTTTGGCTAGAATCTTCTTCCAACATGCTTTGTACAATTGGTCAAGATTAATATCAGGATACGCCTTTCGGCAAGCCAAATATAAGATTAATGTGGCTGTCCGAGGTTTACCATTCTTAAGATATTTCTGAAGCTGATATACTTCGTAAGAATTCAGTAGTTGACCAACATTAATTTTCATAAGATACCACGCTCCTTTAAGCTAATGTATCTGCCATCCCCAATAATCACATGGTCAAGTACCCTAATCCCCAACACTTCCCCCGCTTCTTTTAAGCGATTAGTTAATGATAGGTCATTCTGGCTGGGGGTAGGATCTCCACTGGGGTGGTTGTGGCAAACAATTATAGATGCAGCACTACGGGTAATAGCTCCCTTAAATACCTCACGAGGATGAACAACGCAAGAATCCAATATCCCGATAGCAATTACAGGTGTTGCCAGAACCATATTTTTCACATTTAAATAGACCGCTCTAAATACCTCACGGTCTAACCATTGCATCTCTGAGGATAATAGATGAAAGATGTCCGATGGAGATTTAATGGTGGTTCTAATTTGGGGTTCCGAGACATACCGCTTACCGAGTTCAAAGATTGCTTTTAATTTGGTAGCGGTTACTTTGGACAAACCAGCTTCCTTTAATTCATCAATACTGGCTGCGGCTATCTCTTTCAAACTACCGAATTTCCCTAATAACTCATCTCCTTTCTTCTCCCTAATGGTTAATAATAAGAGTTCTTTAACACTTAAATCCGATAAGTCTTGGTATAACATTATTTTCGCTCCTTTCTGATTTTGGGCACAAAAAAAGACCTCTCTCGGCCTTTGATGCATCATAGATAACTCCACTAAGACTTTGCTTTTATTCGTTTGGCTAGTAGCATCAAATACAGTTCCCTTTGCCTGTCATTCCAGTGGGGAAGCGGCATGTCACCGTGCCTGATCGTAAGACATACCTCATTTACCTGGTTGCGGAAGGTTTTTTCCATCCCATTTTTCTTTGCAGTTGCGAACCATGGTTCCAATAGAGGCTCAAACTCTTTCCCAAAGAAGATCCTCTCTTTTAGAATGACTTTATTCATAGACATAGCAAAACCCCCTTTAAAAAGTAAGAGCAGGATTTGATTCCTGCTCCTCTTGCTTGATATTTAAAATGTAATCTGCTGCTTTACTGGCTGCTGCGGCTGAAACTACAACTAACTTGGAATCACCTCGTAGTACCTTTAACCAGCTTTGGATATAAGCGGCTGAGTTTTTAAGAGTAGAATTCTCGATCTCACAGATACCGCATAAAAAGCTTGCGCCCATTTCCGCAATAAGTTCTTCCTTACTGTAATCAGAGGAACCGAAAGGAGCTATTCTTTCGTTGAGTTTCCGATTCACCCTGGAACTATGGCCTGTACTATGAACTATCTCATGGAACAGAGTTGAATAATACTCCTCAGCGCTAACAAATAAATCACGCTTGGGCATCTTGATATAGTCCAGGAGTGGAGAATAACAAGCCTGCATTCCTTCATGTCTTATTTCTGGTCGATTAGGCATCCCCTCAACGATTTGTTCCGCTTTTTCGATAGGCGTAAACTCATTTGCTGGAAGTTCATCTGCTGGAGTTTTAATTCCCTCGCACTGTTCCAAATTGAACACGTTGTAATACCTAAGAAAAGGAATCTTTTCGGTCTTTTCATTACCATCTTGATCTTCATCCACCTTTTGCAGCACCTTCCAAAAGACGATCAGAGTGGCCTTTTCACCTTTCTTTACATGTCCACCAAGATCTAGAGCCTGGTCATAAGTCAGCCAATATTTAGAACTGTAGCGGGCAGAAGCTAACAAGAATACATTAACACCACGGTAAGGCCGCTTACTAACAAGATTCAGAGGCATCCCCTTGCTTTTCCATGGTTTCCGCCAGGGTATTTCTCCTTGCTCTAAGAGTGCAATAATCTTTTCAGTAACAATTTCGTATACATTCATAACATTCACCCTTTCTGTATAAATGGTTCTTTAATTGCTTATTGATGACCCAGTCACTGTTTTAAGGCATAAAAAAAGAGCCATCAGCTCTGGTTGGTACACTGAACCTAATAAAAATGGACAGCAATCCTTAAATCCTCATAGATGGTATAACCACTACTTTCAAACTCTTCACCAATTACCGTATAATCTATATAGCCTTTGAGCCGTTCAGGTATCTCGGTATGAAAGAATTCTTGTTTCACAATGGCGTAACCAAGATCCTCTGTCGTTTCCACATCGTCCAGCATTGAATAATTATTATCCTTCAAGCAATTGACCACATCTTCAAGCTCGGAGAAGTTGCGGAATGCGGCCTTGATAACCCTTGTATCATGGAAGTGAACTATTTCCTTGAACTCAATTATCAAGTCATTAAGCTCATAGATGTCAGTAAATGAATGCACTCTCATTCCATATTCTGTGCTGTGGTCGGAAATAAAATATTCTTCATAGTTACCAAGGACTTTCTTAACTTCATTATCCAAAAATTACCTATCCATCGGTAATTGAATCCATTTTCCTACTAGCTCCCCGTGGTTATACCTTGTTAAATCAGTAAGATAGACTAGTAACATTGTAAAGACCTCCTCAATATTGGTTTTGGGACAACAGGGACAAATTTATTAGGATCTCTCCATCCATGAATCACTCCTTAATCAGAAAATAAAAAAGAGCCAGTTTTATCGTCATGGCTCAGGACACCCACCTATTTACCCAAAGATGGAAACGGATAGATGAGATTCGATCACACTCCTTTCAAATAGTTCCCATATAAAGGGGGGTGGGCCACGAAAAAACGCAAGTCATTTTTTCGATTACCCCCTATACCCCCTCGGGAAAAATTTGTAATTTTGACACTCCTATAAGGCCCAAAAATCTGTTAAAGAAATTTTTGTCCCAGTTGTCCCATTATTTCTGAAAAAACTGTGCAAATTTAACGATTTGGCGGATCTTTATAAGAAGTGTATCCAGATTATCTGGACAATTGCTCTTTTTAGTCTCATATAAATCCGCCTTAAACAGACCAACATTTATCGGAAATACTTGTTTACCTGGCCTTTTGCAATGATGATTGCAATTTCTAAGGGAATATTGAGGATGCCAGTATTTTAGTCCTACAGGCAAAAAAGCATGTTACCCACACCTCGAACAATCAAAAATCCTATTTGGAGAATATTGAATTTAGTTTCTCAACCACAATCAAACTGTTACAAATGCATACAATATGTAATGGGAGTCAATACGTAAACTCCAATAAAACTACAGGAGAGTGTTTCAAAGTGTTTTATGGTGACAATTTAAGAAAAGTAAGGATGGAATCGGGGCTTACCTTGAAGAAACTGAGTGAAGGGTCGGGGGTTCATGTACGGACTCTATTGAGGTTGGAAGCAAGTATCGGTAATCCAAAGATTGATACATTGGCCGATATAGCCAAATATTTTGGAATGACGGTGGATGATCTCTTTCTCAAAAAATCCGTAAGTTAAGTGCAAGGTGTTGCATCTCATTTGCATATAATAGATTTGTACGGTTTAGGGGGAAATTCATTTTTTCTAGCCCCACATATTAACTAACAGAGTCAGCCAAGGTGCTGGCTTTGTGCATTTTTATGGGTGTCTGACGGTGTCTTACGTAACTCAAAGACTCATGATGACACGAGTATAACTATACAAGATTTTACTACTCAAAAGTGTCATTTAATTAGTATTATCAATAGTTCCCAAGATCAATGTCATAGTCCCAATATGAATATCAAGACTGCTACTCCTATGAGGTACAATTCGATGAAACTCAATATCGGTTATGACGGTATCAAAATCTATGCTCCATATCTTCCAGTGGAACAAGCCCTCTCTGGTATGAAACAGGAAGAACGTTCACTGGAGGAGCTTTACTATATCAAACATAAGCTTTGTACTAATGTAGTATACCGTAACATTGCATATGGTGAGGGTATTACCATCCTCTTCAATCCTTGTCTTAAGACCGCTTACATCAAGGAAGTCCCTGTATCCATTCTTTGTATCAACGCTGATGGATTAACCCCTTCTATGATCAGAGATATTGCTTTGAGGATTTACGGCACCTTGGATAAGTTAACCATTGCCTATATTGAGTCCAAAGTCGATATTGATGAGACTGACTTCAACACCATTGCTAAAAACCTACTGGTAATGGGGAAGAAGATCGCCTTTGATAAGTTTCAAGGGGAAACCCTATATTTCGGCAAACGAACCAGTAGAAATGAGATTTCATTGTATGATAAGGGTCTGCAACACTATGGAGTAAAAGACACCCTCATCAGGATAGAAGCCAGGAACCGCTTCATAAAAAAGGAACAACCCCTGCTAATTGACTTCCTCACTGGGAAATGGCGGCAGGAAAACCCCTTCCGTAAAACTTTGCTAATCAATTCCGAAGAACTACCTCTGACCAGGAATGAAAAAATATCCTTATCCAAACGTGGTTTAGCCCTCTTTTATATGAACTTATCTAAAGCCCGTAAGGATGTTCTGGCAAGGTATTTTAAAGACCTGGTTACCCTGGACTTAAATGCGGTCTTTCAGCAATGGGAAGAAGGTTGGCTTGCGGCAAATGATGATCCCGATATGACCAGTAACCAACTGGAGGAACCAATCTCTGATGTTGCTAACGAAGGGATTATCAATATCAATCAGTCAGATCATTGTAATCCATTTGCTAGGGGTGATGATGGATAAGGATACAATTATCAGCTTGTTTGACATAGTTGGACATTGTCATACATCGTTGTACACTGTCCGACGATTCAAGCTACGTATTACCCCTCTTTAAACAAACTTCAATTTCTCCTACCTCAGCTCCTCAATATCTACCAAAATACACCCGTAAAGGACGATTCAAATGTGTAAACGACAACTAAATACTTATCAAGTTCTAGGTAACATCGTAATAATCTTCACTCGGAAAGGAGAGCGGATATTGGTTGATTTTGATGATTTCCACATGGTATCTGACTTTAATTGGTATCTGAGCAAAGGATATGCATACGCCTATGATAACACTCAGCAGAAGATTATCTCCATGCACCGCTTATTAATGAACCCACCAGAATTCCTAGAAGTGGATCATATCAACCACCATCCATGGGATAATCGGCGTAGCAACCTCCGAATCACTACCACCGCCCAAAATCAATCCAATTCAAAGTTACGTATTGACAACACTTCAGGGTATAAAGGAGTTACATTCAATAAACGCCAGCGAAAATGGAGAGCACATATTAGGGCTGACGGAGAAAAGAAACATCTTGGGACTTTCAATACTATTGAAGAGGCTGTTAATGCCAGAGAACTTGCCGAGATTAAGTATTACGGGTGGTTTAACCCTATTCAGCAATCCTTGCCGCTTGTCTACAATCAATCTTCTATAGAAGAATAACCTCAACCTGTCCCTTCTGTCCCACATTACCCAATAAATCAATCCCTCTTTAGTCAGTCTTAACTCCAACAACTCTAAAACCCTTTTACAGGTTGCCAACTCCACCCCAAAGCGAGGTGATTAGAAGTGCAGATCCTACAGACATTATGGGGCTTTAGTTTGCTATTACTATTGTTCGTCTACCATGGACGCAAAAATTACCAGCTTGATATACCCATGTCCATCGTAACCACGCCAGCAGTAATACTAGGCATCCTGTTATTCATATTTCGCTAAAACAAAGGAGCTATCAAAATGAATTTCAACATTCTATATGTAGATCCGCCTTGGCAATACCATTGTTACGATAAAAGTGATGCTGCCCACGGTGCAGCTACATCTCACTACCCTACAATGCAATTCAAAGACCTAATTTCTCTCCCCATATCCGATATAACCGATACTAACTGCGCCATCTTTCTCTGGGTTACTGATCCATGTTTACCCGAAGGATTACAATTACTTGATGCTTGGGGATTCCGATTTGTTACCATCGGTTTTTACTGGGTTAAACTTAATAAGAATGGATCTCCATGGTTCGGTTTAGGCCATTATACCCGAGGAAACCCTGAGATTTGTCTTCTGGGACTTAAAGGGCGGCTAAAGCGAATAGACAGGGCGGTTCCGAAACTCATAATGTCTCAAAGAGGAGAACATTCCGCCAAGCCACCAGAGGCTAGGGATAGAATAGTACGGCTCTATGGAGATTTACCCAGGCTTGAGGTATTTGGAAGAGAACAAACGGATGGCTGGATGGTTATCGGGGATGAAATTGATGGTTTGGATATTCGAGATTCTCTAAAAAACTTAATAGCATCATAAATACAATGAGGGTTGTCCTAAAACTCGGACAACCCTTTAAACAACTCACTCATCATAATACCGTTCGGGAGGACGGTTAACCTCATCATCACACCCCGATAGAATACGGAAAACTTTAAACCCACCTGCAAAGAATAAGATGATGATTACAAAAACAATTATCGGGAGAATGAAATGAATTAGAGCGATACCCAAAACGATTAAACCGAAAATCTCAAACGGGCCTAATTTAGTTTTGCCCATTATATCACCGCCTTATTAAGGGGCTGGATCATATCGAACGACGTAATTATCGGCAGTAACATAGACGCTTCCCGAAGCATCAACCGCAATCCCCACTGGGGAGAACTCAGTAACCCAGTCTGAATCAAGAGTCGTCCACTTAGTAATCAAATTGCCATTGGTATCAAATTTTAAAATTTGGCTGTTTCCTTTATCAGCCAAATAAACATTGTCTGACGAATCAACTGTAATATCTTGGGGACTGTTAAATGTATCCCAGTCAATACTTCCCCACTTCTTTAGGAATACCCCATTTGAACTAAATTTTTGAACACGATAATTAGGATTGGACTCAGTAACATATACATTATTTTGCGAGTCCAGTGCTATCCAATTGGGATTTTTAAACTGGCCATCTCCCGAACCTTCGGTTCCCCATTTAGCAAGAAAGTTGCCATCGGCATCAAACTTTTGAATGCGGTGATTATTACAATCAGTGACATATATATTTCCTGCGGTATCCAGCGCCACATCCATGGGAAGATTAAACTGGCCATTACCTGAACCAGAACTTCCCCATTGTGTTACAAAAGTTAACTGAGGATCAGTCCAATAAATAGGACCCATACTATACTTTTGTATCCGATTATTATAGGTATCGGCGATATAAACTTACTGCTATTCCATATGGATCATTAAATTGACCATATCCAGTACCAGGTGTGCCCCACTTTAAACGCATCGTGCTTCCTTGAAATCGCTGAATACGACAATTTCCCGAATCTACAACATAAATTATCCCGCTTGCATCAATGGCAATACCTTTGGGTAAAAGGAATTTGCCATCAGTCGAACCATTGCCACCCCAGTCATGCCCCCAGACATAAGATGGTTTTGATGGTGTAGGTGACGGTGTTGGATTAGGCGTTGTATTTGAATCGCCTCCTCCGCTGCCACCGCTGCAACCAACTAAAGCAACCACAAGCAATGTAGACAAAATAATAGCCCAAAGTAATCGTTTCATGGGGAATTCCTCCTTATCCTTTTTAATTGAACTTCTTTACTACGGTGGAAAAGCTATCGCGGAATGTCGCATATGGAACACCATTATCAATGTCCAGAAAAACGTGCATTACAGTCCCTTCAGAAATAGGAGAATCACCTACCGCTTGCCAACTAGAACCATCATATTTCATCACATTGGCACCATTTCCCCTAAAAGCGATATAAGGGATACCGTTATATACACATAAGGATAAATAAATGGCATTATTACTAAAAGAACCGAAAGAATCACCGCCTAAAGTAACCCAATTAGAACCATTAAACTTTTTCACATAGGAATTGGAGTTTGCATCTCTATATGCTACATAAGGAGTATCATTATATACTGCAAGTGAAATATCTAAAGCCATGGTATTACTAACATCAATATAGGAACTGCCAACTTTCCGCCAATAAGTTCCATCAAACCTATTAACCATAGCTTTATACGAACTATCCCAACCTTTATCCTGATAAGCCACATAGGGAATACTATTATCTATTGCCAATGAAATATATTTAGCTTCTCCATTGGAAATTCCAGTATACGATAACCATCCGCCTCCGTTATACGATTTTATAGTTAACTTGTTTGAGTTATAAGCATCCCGATAAGCAACGTATACTGTACCAGTAATATCATCAATAGCTATTGCAGTACAAGGATAATTTACATCCGATATGCCTATTTCGCCAATTACTTCCCAAGAAGGATAATAATAATCCGTATTGATTGTTTGAACAGTCACTTTATTGCCATTTGCTACATCACAGTAAGCAACATACGGTTTTCCAAGATTATCAACAGCTAAAGATACAGCCTTAGCTTCCCCTGTGGTGAAAAAACCAGCCACTGTATCCCATTTAGAACCGTTATAAAACCAAACATTACCCTTGGCAACTTGGTGTGTTTCAGGATCTGAGCCGAACGCTACATACGGATGTCCATTATAAACAGCCAAAGCCAACGGTTCAGAATCGTAAAAATTGGCCTGGCCTACAATCTTCCAGGTTGCTATTTCAGGAGTTGGGTTAGGAGTAGGAGTGGGTGAACCTGGCTGGGTTGGGTTGGTTGGAGTTGGCGTAGGTGAAGGTATAGGATTTGATGAAGAACCTCCTCCACCACTACCGCATCCTGCTAATACAAGAATAAAGACAAGTAGAAACATCCAAACAAAGAACGACTTTTTC
>JBLNDG010000171.1:0-11678 GCA_050261415.1 Caulobacteraceae bacterium
AGAAGATGACCATCCTTTTTGAGTATTTTTTTCGCAATTAATATTTTAACAGGATGCCATCTTCTTTTCTATTAAATTGGTTGCTTTTCCCACTAAAACCCTACTGTAACTTTACGCTATGTTTGTAGCAAACCAGCTAATTACCTGCCGCACCGATTCCCTGACACAATTCGATCAGATACTGCATTACAGGTGTAATGAATTTGTTCTTATGATAAACTATACTGAAATGCCTTCCGAACCTTAGCCCATTGATTTTTACCAAACTCAACTTTTCACTTCGCAGCTCATTTTTTACAGACATTCGTGAAATGACAGATATTCCAAGTCCGGCAGCCACAGAATTTTTTATTGTTTCTGAATTATTATAGACTCCGCTAATGCTCCAGTTTATATTATTTGACACCATCACAGATTCAAAAAGCTCTCTTGTGCCGCTTCCTTCCTCTCTGACGAAAAACTCCTGTCCGGCAAGCTCATGCATTTCGACCCAATCCCGTTTTGCCCATTCATGGTCAGTGCTGCATATCAGTACAAGTTCATCCTCCATAAAAGGCTCTGCAACTAAATCCTTTGAGTGCACCGTCCCTTCAACTAGCCCCAGATCCGCTTGGTCTAAGAGGAGCATTTGCTCAATAACCTTTGTATTGTCTACAGTAGGAATTATCTTGACACCCGAATGCTGACCGAGAAATTTTTTGATGATTTCGCTCAGTATGCACGTACCCACAGTAACACTTGCCCCAACCCTTATTGTGCCGTTGTTTCCCACTTCTTTCATTTCATTTTCAGCTTCCCTGTACAAGTGAATAATATGATGGGCATATGTGAGCATCCTTTTTCCCGCTTCAGTAATATATAGCTTTCGCCCCAGCCGTTCAAACAGTCTTATATTATAGTATCTTTCAAGCTCTGAAACAGCCTGGCTTACGGAAGGTTGAGACATGTAGAGTCTTTCGGCGGCTGCAGTCATGCTTCCCGTATCACAAACGCAAACAAAAACAACCAAGTGCCTTAAAGTCATATTGCTTCTCCTCACATATTATATAGGTATTTACTTATGTATCTTATAAAATTATATTATTTCACAAATGCTAACTCAAGTGTTAATCTTTATATATGTCACTTTTGGGGGAGGATTATATGAAAAAATCAACCATTATCTATGAAAATGTACCCGGAATTCTACTTGCATTTGTATTAGCAGTCCCTGCATGGTTTTTGGGAAAATACATTCCGGTAGTGGGTGGTCCGGTATTCGGAATAATTTTGGGCATGGCCGCCGCCTTTTGGAAAAGGCCTGAAGCTTTCAACAGCGGCATAAAATATACGTCAAAGAAGCTTTTGCAGGCAGCGATCATACTGCTGGGTTTTGAAATGAACCTTTATAATGTGTTCAAGGTTGGACGCCAGTCTCTGTTCCTTATGCTGTTTACCCTAAGCGCTGCTTTTCTTACAGCATGGCTGGCAGGACGCGTGTTGAGGGTTGAAGGAAATATCCGCACATTAATTGGCGTAGGTACAGCTATTTGCGGAGGATCGGCAATTGCCGCAACTGCACCGGTTATAGATGCCGATGACAAGGAAGTTGCCTATTCCATATCCACAATTTTTCTGTTCAATATTGCCGCAGTATTCATTTTCCCTCTGGCAGGCCATTTGTTGGGTATGAATGATACCGGCTTCGGGATGTGGGCAGGCACAGCAATAAACGATACTTCATCGGTAGTTGCAGCGGCATATTCTTACAGTGACGCTTCAGGCAGCCTTGCAACCATAGTAAAGCTGACACGGACACTGATGATTGTACCCATAGCCCTTGTACTCGCACTATATACTTCCAAAAAAAATTCAAAGAGCAGGAATTTTAGCTTTTCCAAAGTGTTTCCATGGTTTGTATTGGGCTTTATTGCAGCCTCAGTTTTAAAAACAGCAGCAATAATACCCGTCTCCCTCAGCACACTGCTTGCCCAAGGCGGAAAATTTCTCATAATAATGGCAATGGCTGCTATAGGACTTAACACACATATTAAGCAGATGATAAGCAATGGGATAAAACCCATTTTACTCGGCATGTCCTGCTGGGCTGCAGTTGCGATTACATCGCTTGCCGTGCAGCATATTCTAGGTTTATGGTAGCAATCAGCTACTATTTTGTCATGGGATCTCTGTTATACTGCATAGATTATATGTAGATAGATATACAGGGAGGTCGTTTCATGCTTATTCATGTGGTAAAGTCCCGCGAGACCCTATGGCAAATAGCAGCTTTTTATAAAGTCCCTATCGCAAATATTATAGAAGTGAATCAGCTGCCCGACCCAAACCGGCTGCTGATCGGTCAAGCCTTGGTTATTCCTACAGAAGATGCCTATTATAACGTGAAGGTCGGGGACACATTATGAAAAATCGCTCAGGCTCATGGCGTCAGCATACAGACTATAGTATAGGCAAATCGGATTGCTAATCCAGCCAGTATTTATCCGGGTCTTACTTTATATATACCTGCAGAGCGGTACCGGGTTAAACCTGGGGATACGTTGATCCGCATAGCACGTAGATATGGTGTCGAACTTCAGAGCTTGATTAAAGTAAATAATGTTAGAAACCCAAACCTAGTATATCCGGGGACGGTGCTGGTTATCCCCCGCAAGGCCAGACCAGTTGCTGAAGTCAACGGATATATATACATATGGAGAAGCAGCTGTACCAATCGTGGAAGAAGACGGCATACACCTGACTTATTTATGCCCTTTTGCATACAGAATCCGTGAGGACGGCAGTCTTCAGCCAATAGACGATGTTCCGGCAATTAGTGCAGCCAAATCGGAAAATGCTGCTCCAATGTTGTATACAGCCCATGACTATGAAGCACACGGAAGAACCCTTGATTTTGTTGTGTTAATGACCTATGAATGGGGTTGGCGCTTCGGTCCGCCTCAGGCAATTTCCCCATTGAACCAAATCAAAAGGGTTCTTGACTATGCTGTTTCTGTTATCCCAAGAGAAAAAATCTTTTTTGGGTTTCAGCTATGCAAGGGATTGGCTGCTTCCTTATGTAAAAGGGCAGGAGGCCGAAACCTTCAGTATGCAGGAAGCGGTACAGCGGGCAACCGACTATAATGCAGCAATCCAGTATGACACAGTAAGCGAAACTCCTTTCTATCGATACACTGACAACCAGGAAAAAATGCATGAGGTTTGGTTTGAGGATGCACGCAACGCGCAAGCGAAATTTGACACTGTAAAGGATTATAATCTGAGAGGAGTAAGCTATTGGGCTTTGGGCTACCCATTCCCCCAGAACTGGGCTTTGCTTGAGGATAATTTTACTATAATGAAAACAACTTGATACAAATAATCAAATGGCATATATCCCGAAGCATATGCCCTGTTATACATACCATTTGCTTCTATAGTTACTTATGTAACGAAAGCAGCCATGCTATAGCTAGGCATCTTATAGAAAGATTTCTATACCAATGCCTAGCTATACATGGCTGCTCCTATTTTACTCTATAAGCTGTCCTTGCTTATTCAACTACCACTGCTGTGCCTGATGCAGTAACCATTAGCATATTGTTGCCCTGCCCCAGGACCTCATAATCCACATCAACGGCTACTACAGCGTTTGCTCCCATACCAGCGGCTCTCTTCGTCATCTCTTCTATCGCATTTTCTCTGGCTTCTATAAGTTCACCTTCATAGGAGCCTGATCTCCCGCCGAAGAAATTGGTGAGGCCTGCCGCAAAGTCCTTTATAAAATCTACTCCTGATATTACTTCGCCAAAAACTATGCCTTTATACTCCACAATCCTTTTACCTTCTACAGACGGTGTTGTGGTAACCAGCATATAATTACCTCCTTATTCAATTCAAGGTTCCACTATAATATTATATATGAAACACCTGATTCTATTAATCATTTTTTATTCTGCAACGAGACTTTTTAAGCTATCCATACAATCCCGGCAGACATTTTTTCCCTTATATTCTCTCACACCTTCTGCACATCCACAAAACAAGCAAACCGGTACGCATTTTTTAAGTACTATACTCTCTTCGTCTATGAGTATTTCCAGAGGATCCCCAATCTTTACGCTGCATAGATTCAGAAGCATATCGGGTATTTCTACCCTACCCGCATTATCGACTGGTTTTATGACACTTAGTGATTTCATACAGTTAACGCCCCCCAAAACATACTTATTGCCCCTGTAAACATAATATATTTTATAAGATATCGTGTCAATTTTTGTTATATAAACCACCAATATTAGTATATATATAGCAAAAAAAAAGAATAAGTGGAGATTTATATGACCTCCACCTATTTTTCATCTTAAGCCGTTCAATATGATAAATATACCTGTCTATTATACTAGCGGAAGATGATCAGGCTCCTTCTCAAAGAACACTCTTTCTGAAATTTTCTGCGTTTCCTTTATCTCGTTTTGAATTTCTTTGATCTTCCCCATTATAATCTCAGCCTTTATAGGTGGTACCTTATAATATAGGAACAAATCCTCAAAGGCCTTTATTGTCATGTTAAGCTCCTTATTAATACCGATAAAAGTATCAATGCATTTGCTCTTTACAGCATTTCTAAACTGTCTGATATCAATACCTATAATTTCAACAACGTCAGCCTCATTTTCAAACTCCCTCATAGGAAGGGGATATGGCTTTATACGTTCCAGGAAATACTTGCCCTTCGTGTTAATGTTATACACATATTCAACACTTACATTGTCAACTTTAAACTTGACATAACACGCTTTACCGTTGATCTGTTCCACCTTGGCACCCATTTGCACAAGTTTCATTTCATGCTCGCTGGCCTCGGCTTCAATATACTTTTTCACGATAATCCTTCCTTTCGATCAATGAGTCCCTACATATAGAATACAATCAGATATATAGCTGATAGTATAATGGATATAAGCATTAGAGGGAATCCAACCTTCATGTAGTCAAAAAACTTCAGTTTATGTCCGTGCTTTTCCAGCATGCCACCTGCTATAACATTTGCAGACGCTCCAATTATTGTACCGTTTCCACCCAGACATGCTCCAAGGGACAACGCCCACCATAATGGAGCAGCCTGTATCCCGGACAACACCTCAATGCTTTTAATCAGCGGAATCATTGTAGCAACAAAGGGTATGTTATCAAGGAATGCGGACAGTAATGCCGACATCCATAAGATCAACATTGTTGTAATCATAAGGTTTCCATTTGTCAAACCCATGACCTTTTTTGCCAGGCTATCAATCAAACCGACCTCTACTAATGCGCCAACCAGTACAAATAGTCCAATAAAGAAGAAAATTGTCGTCCATTCAATTTCCATTAGAACATCTTCCGGTTCCAAGCCGCTTATTAAAAGCAGTACAACAGCACCAAATAATGCTATTGTTGCTGATTCGAGGTGCAAGGCTGAATGCAATGTAAATCCTATAATTGTAATTATCAGAACGATCAAGCTCTTCACCAGAAGATTTTTATCCTGTATGGCTTTACTTTCATCAAACCGGAGTACCTTCCTTTTGTCCTCTTCCTTTACAAGCATCCTTTTTCTGTATACAAGAACCAGCAGAAAAACTGTAACAGCAAAAATGACAAGGGTTATCGGGGTAAGGTTGAATAAGAAATCTACAAAACTATACTGTGTGGCTCCCCCAATCATAATATTCGGCGGATCCCCTATTAACGTAGCAGTTCCTCCGATATTGGCCGCAAAGATCTCTGTAAAAAGGAATGGTGTCGGATCGATTTTTAATGTATCGGTTATTACCAGGGTTACCGGGGCAATCAGGAGTATTGTTGTAACATTATCAAGTAATGCTGATGCAATTGCTGTTGCTGCGGCAAACAGCACCAGGATTTTCCACGGCTCACCCTTAGCTTGTTTAGCTGCTTTAATAGCCACATATTGAAAGAAACCAGTGCGCTTTAATATAAGAACTATAATCATCATTCCGATTAATAAACCGATTGTATTAAAATCAATATTGGCGACTGCATGCTCCTGTGATACTACCTGAAATGCAATCATAAGCAGCGCTCCCAAAAGCGCTACAATCATTCTGTTGATTTTTTCATAAATAATTGCACAATAGGTAAGTGCAAAAATAATTATTGCAATTAGTAAATGATTTTGCAGCATTTATTTTATCGACTCCTTCTTTAATTTTAAATTCTTACTACATATCCGGAATGTATGACGCGCCGGAACCAGTATATTTCAGCATATTGGAAACCTTTAATATACTTATCCCCTCCCTCAGTATTTCAAATTTTTTTTGTAAAATGCAGCTGTTGCAACCAATCTCCAAATCTGTATGGTAAATATGCTCATTTACAACAAAATATTATACAACTATTTGTATTCATTGTATACAGCGCTGTAGGTTATATTATTAACAAAGTCAGATCAACAACACATACATAAGAATTATGATTTTCTTGCTGAAGATAACCCCATTAGGCTGCCTGCAACTCCTATAGCTGCGCTCAGTGAGATAACCAATATAACCATATGGGCTATAAGAGTCTCAATGGGTGGCAAAGGAATGAAAGGCAGAGGGCCTGCTATCTGCGCATAAATATATTTTAGTGAAAAAGCTGCCAGGACCGATGCAAATATGCCTCCTCCCAAAGTCAGCAGCAATCCTTCCAGCAGGAACGGAAATGCAATAAAAGATTCCGGAGCACCGAGAAGTCTCAAGGTGTCTATTTGCTCCTTGTTGCTGTATATACCCAGTCTTATTATATGGGATATTATAACCACCGTAGATACAGCAACAGCAATTACAACCAGATACCCGGAAAATTGCAGCACATCGGCAATATTACGGAGGCGGTTCAATATCTCCCTGTTATCTCTAACATGATCAATTCCCGGCATGTCCCCCAGTTTTCCGAGAATAGAGTCAATATTTTCAAGGCTGATTTTTACCTCAATGAAAGGACTAAAGGGGTTATCATCAAAGAACTCCAGGACACGGGCTTCTTTGCCCAAAATATCCACCATTCTGTCATAAGCTTCTTCTTCATTTACCAACCGTACTTCCCTTACACCTTTAATATTCCTAATCTTTTCCGCCAATTGCATTGCACCATCGTTTCCCATGCTTTCATCAAAATAAGCGCTTATCTCTGCCTCTCCTTGAATGGTTTGAACAGTCCTATTGCTTATCCACCAGCCGGAAACAACCATTGCAAGAATTAAGAAAATAAGGCTTGTACAAAGAACAGACAGAATATTAGATATCAGATTCAGCCGAAGCATGGTTTTTGATTCCTGCAAAAAGTATCCAAAATTATAAAAAATATTCTTCATCAAGCTCACCTCAGTCTTTCCAAGCTCATGCTTCCCTTTTCCATACGGAGGAGCGAAGTATCCGTACTACTGCCGATCAAATGGGTTGCATGGGTGGTGATAATCACTGCAGTGCTTTTATTCCTGAAAGAAGTCAAAAGTTCCAATATATTCAACGCATTGTCCTTGTCCAAATTTCCGGTAGGTTCATCAGCCAGTATCAAAGACGGTTTTCTTGCCACTGCCCTGGCAATAGCTACTCTCTGGCACTCCCCCCACGACAGGTTTTCAACTAATGAATAAGTCTTATGTCCCAAGCCGACTTCCATCAAGGCATTATTGGCATTCTCCTTAAGTTGGCCTGGAGGGAGGTCCAAAAAACGCATGCCCAGCATGACATTTTCTATTGCAGTCCTTCCTTTTATCAGCCTGAACTCCTGAAAAACAGGTCCGATCGATTTACGAAGCAGTCTGATACCCGCGGTTTGCCCCTTAGCTATAGGTTGTCCCAACACTTCCAGCTCGCCACCCGTGGGATATTCGACTCCCATCAAAAGCTTCAGGAGGCTGGTTTTCCCCGAGCCGCTAGGTCCTGTGACATATATCATTTCGCCAGGTGCTACTTGCAGATCAATATTGGTGAGAGCCATTGTACCATCAGGATACTTCAGGCAAACTCCCTTTGCTTTTATCATCTTGTTTCCTCCTATATTCTTAAAAACCTATTTTTGCTTTTCATAAATAGTACTAGAATAAATCCGGTATAATTAGCAGTTCCAGCTTCCCTTCCTGAATCTCTACAGATTGGAGTGTACTGCTGCCTAGCAACGGCTTCAAGTTAAAAACCAGATCTCCATCACGGAACAGCTCTTCTATAGACTCGGGTTTAAGAGGCATCCCATAAAAGCTGCCTTCTTTCGCCTGAAACTTTAAAATGTTCCCTTCAATAATAACAAAATCACCTGACAATATAAGATTCTTATCCGGCAATTCAATAGTAATTTTGTCAGGTTGGAAAGTAAATGTCAGCCTGGGCAGATTTGCCTGCTTTGAAATAATATCGTTAAAAACCTTTTCTTCTATAGAGCCCTTAACCCTGAAAAAGGAAAAAGTAATTTTCAGAGCATCAGGTGGGAATTCGCCCTTCTCTATAATACTGGAAAACTCCCTAGCCGTATTTGAGAACAAAGGCTTGAGCTCATCCCACATTTGCTGCACTCCTGTCAGATGCTTCTGGTAGTACTCTCTTTCTCCTTTTAGGGATGCGAGGTAATCCTCCCGCTCCTTCTTTAACTCCAGCTTTTTGTTCAAGGATTCTTTTGATTGCTCCTGCTTTGTTTTCAATAGCACAAGCTTTTCTGTCAGCCCTGATTTTTGAGCTGATAGCTCTTCTTTGCTCTTCTCCAATGATTCCAAAAGTTCTCCCGTGTTACGGGTCAGATCTCTCAGAGTATTCAACCTGCGGAGAAAAGTGGTAAGGCTATCTGAATCAAGTATGATTTCCAGGTAAGACCCCGGCCCCATCCTTTGATAGCTTCTGAGAACTTGCTTGAGACCTTCCCGTTTTTTTTCATAAGCAGCTTCTTCACCGGCAATAACCGCTTCCAAGCCTTTAATTTCCTGGTTCATAGCCTTTATTTCCTGGGCAAGACTCTTTTCCTCCTGCTCTGCCGCCTCAATCTCCTGGGTAAGGGTAAATAAATTCTGTAAGATTTTCTTCTCTTCTTCTGAAATCCCTGAAAGTTTTTTCTGAATCACTGTGACAGGCTCTGGTTGTCCAAAAACAATGCTTGCGGAAAACACCTGCAAAATAAATATAACTACTAAGCTATATATTACAATTGATTTCATTTTTCTTTTCCTGAACATATGGCCTATCCTCCCATTTACATTAACCCCAGGTACCTTTTATACTTTATTATATTCTTATTTTACCAAAAAAAACTGGTGCCAGTCTAGACTGGCACCATCTCCGCTATCGGCTAAATATGCACTCCTAAGGATTGTATAAACGCATTATCTAAATGATGTAACTAATGCACTGAATAGCGTTCTTATATCATATTGATATTGATTTATTGGTTCAATAGGCTTATTAACGCCTAAGAGCTTGTATACAACAATTCTTGCAGATCTGACGAAATATTCCTCAGTGAATACAACATCCTCCGGGTGCGCAGTATCAAACTCTATGATTTTTTCTCTCATTTGTATAAAATTCATGAAGAAAGCCGTGATAAATACAAAATTTATCACGGCTTATTCTCATATCTTTGCAGTGCCTTTATGAAATTTTCCTCTACAAGCTCGCTAAGCTCCTTTATGATATATTCCAGTTTCTCTTTCATGCCATTTTTCATCCACTGTACTACCAAACCGATAAATGCCAGTGTATAGAAGTTGGCAATAAACCTTTTATCCGCCTCCTTGACATTCATATCACGGGAGACTTCATTGACAACTCCGATTATAAGGTCATAAGTAACGGAATAAAGGTAATCATCCAGATGTTCCCTTCCTAACGAATTCAATGTATTTAGACAAAATGCCCTGTTGTTTTCAATGTACTGAAAAATTTTATAAAAGCCATCTGTCCAGGTTCCATAGCTCCTGTATTGTGAATGCTCTCAACAGCCTCAGTTTTATAAATTCAGGACAATAGGTCATATATATCCTGAAAATGATAATAGAAGGTCTGCCTGTTAAGGCCGCTGTCATCCACAATATTCTTAACGGATATCTTGTTTAAAGGCAAGCTCTTCATTAATTTTTTCAATGAATTTGCAAGAGCCTTTTTTGTTATCATGGAGTTGGCCATGCAGGATATGGTAACGCTCCTCTTACTCATAAAAAGTACTTATATTCTCTTGGCATATGTGCAACTCATCCTGTTTTTTCGCTTATACAGCAAATAAAGCTTTGTTTTTACTGACTCAATAGATCTGCCAAGAATAAGGCATATTTCCTTATATGTATATTTTTGCTTCACCATTTGGAGTAATTCCTGTTCTTCTTTTGTAGTCCAGGGTTTTATGAGTTCTTTGAAACCCTCCTTGTCACGTTCGATTTTTTGTGCCATCCATTCGGGCATTCCTCTCTTAATATTCAAAGTATTATTCCTTGCAATAAAATACGCGGTATAATATGATTTTATCTGCCCCAAATCTGCCTTTTGCGAGTTCCATTTATCCTGGTTCTTTTCCATGAATTCGCAAAGATGTTCAACAGCAATTTGATATTTTTTCTTTTTCCCTACCTTGAATTTTCTATGTCCTATCATGCCATTCCAAATCCATGAATACAATGTTCTTATATTCACACCTAAAATACTGCTTATATCGTTAGGGGTAAGATAAATCCCGCTCGCGGTAACCTGCTCCCGTAATGACAACTGGTGCGCTTTTAGCAAAACTGAATTTCTGCTCCTATTCAGCTTTTGGGCTATGGTGTCCAAATTGATGATTCCCCATTTTTCTTTAAGAAAGTTCTCCTCCTCCAAACTCCACCGGTTTACTTCCTTCGTAACGCCTAAAGCCAGAGCCCGCTTTCGTATGGCAGATACGGTCCGATTAAGATACTGCGAAATTTCTTCAACAGTTAATACTTTATAATTTTTTATAATAAAGTCATCTTCCCCGCTACTCCACTTTTTTTTCAATTTATCTCCTTCCGTTTTGTGCACATCTAAGCCTAACCGCCTTGCTTTTCTCATTATACTGTCTTCTGACCTGCCGAGGTCTTCCATAATTTGTGCCAATGAAGTTGTACCCCAGTTTTTTTCTATGTATTCTATTTCCTGCCGGGTCCAATACTTTCTCATGTCTATCACCTTCTTAATATTAATATCGCTAAACGGTGAATTATTTCTTGTCTCTTAGCCACTCAATCCACTTATTTGAAAATTTCATCAGCGGCCTTGTTAATTAATTGGAAAACCTGCTTTTCTTTATTACCTTTAGGTTCACAATTTTTTTGCCACTCATCAAGCAATACAGCAGCCATTTCGTTCCCTTTTCTTGCATTATCAAATATGTACTTGAAGGTTTCTTTTCCCGGAACTGCAGTTTTTTTGATAACCGGCATATTTCCCATATTATTCATATGCCTTGACTGAATTTTATTTACGGATGCTATTTGCACCCTATCAAATTTAGCAACCATAATACCTCCTCATACTATTAGAATTTCAAAGCTACATAGTTAATTCTTCATCTTGCATTTACTCCTATGCCTAATAAAAAAAGCGGCTCCGCCGCACTTCAACTTAGTACGTCGTTAATTAGCGATAATCGTTAATGGTGTAATGTACGCCGTCAACACCTGTGTAATCTTCAGGTACCATTGAACCTCCGCA
>JBLNDG010000172.1:0-10032 GCA_050261415.1 Caulobacteraceae bacterium
GCAAAATAGGAAGCATAGATAGTTATAGCAAAACTGATAATCCATGCAACAGATTTTATTATATTCACTATAAAAGAGCCTCCTTTACTTCATATATTTCTACTTTTAAATCTTTTATTAAAGAAAATTACACAAAAAATCAATATAATTACACCCAAAAGCACTACTGTAATGATGGAATAGACATTCATGTATCTTATAATATTTTCCCACGAAGCTCCTGCAGCAACTCCCAGATATACCAGAGTTGTGTTCCAAATGAGTGAACCGACCGTAGTTAATAACAAAAACAATCCCATTTCCATTTGCGCCATTCCTGCCGGGATAGAAATTAAGCTGCGCACAATCGGAACACAACGGCAGAAAAACACAGTGCTTTTACCGCGACGGTCGAACCATCCGCATGCTCTGATCACATCCCCTTTTTTAAGGTGCAAGATATGTCCCCATCTGCCATCCATCCAGCGTTCCAAACGTTCAGGTTTGAAAAGCTTTCCGATTTCATACAGTGCTATCGCACCTAATACAGAACCGGCAGTTGCCGCCGTAATAACACCCCAAATATTCAGATGGCTGTAGGTTGTCATAAAGCCTCCAAATGTTAAAATAATTTCTGATGGAATTGGGGGAAAAATATTTTCTATTGCAATCAGAAGCAATATGCCAATGTATCCAAACTGATTCAGGACTTGAATAACCCATTCCTGCAAATTAATCTCCCCTTTAATATTCTACATCTTATTACACGCATGAGAATATAAAAGGTTGATAACAAATCAAAAACTGCCATTGGACGACCCCTTCTCACCATAAACATAATCAAGGGAGACGGGTTATAATAAGGGGCATTTAATTGTCTTATCACTAAACAATTAAATGCCCCGGTCCTCATATACTATAACTTATTGCACCGCTTTCTTCTCCTGTTCCATATATTTCACGATACCTACGAAGATACTCCAGGCGACCTTCTCCTGGTAATGGTCATCATCCAACAGTTCCTCTTCCTCATGGTTGGATAGGAAGCCGCATTCCACGAGCGCGCCCGGTATGAGGTTATCCTTCAATATATATACAGAGTCCGTTGCCTTTGCCTTTCTTTGATTACCGCGGTCGAGGGTTTTTATTAGTTCATTTTGTATTATTTCTGCCAGCTTTCCTGACTTCTCGTCCCCCTGAAGGTAGAAAGTCTGAGCTCCATAATACTGGGATTGTGGAAAGCTGTTTAGGTGTATGCTTATAAACATATCAGCATCACTATTGTTTATTATAAAATGGCGGTTTTTTAAATCCTCGTTTTTCCGCGTTTCCTTACCATTTCCACCTTCTGTATAAAGCCCGCTGTCATCCTCTCTTATCATTATCGCGGTGCCGCCGCCCTGCTCAATCAGCCGCCTGAGCTTAAGCGCAATTTTAAGGTTTACTTCCTCCTCCGTAATGCCGGTCCGTCCTGAAGAACCCGGATCACGGCCTCCATGGCCCGCATC
Source organism: Caulobacteraceae bacterium (assembly GCA_050261415.1). Lineage (GTDB taxonomy): Bacteria > Bacillota > Clostridia > Lutisporales > Lutisporaceae > JBLNDG01. The sequence continues at coordinate 1,488 of JBLNDG010000172.1, forward strand.
TATAACAATGACTGCATTCCTTATCGGAAATGAGAATACAGCAGTTGTGCTTTTGCTAATATAGCTTATGCATATAAACAAAGCAAACACCCATATTAGTTTGAACAGATACCCCGCAACCCTTCTTCTATTAATGATATATAATTTCAACCACTCCACCTCCATACATGCTTGCTTGACTACAAGAAACCGCTACTCATTTTATGATATTCACCCGGCTTTTTATAAAGACCAGTGGGAATTGTTTTCTTTTTATGTAAATAGACGTGCTGTTTATATACAGTCACCACAATATTCTACAGTATATGGTATACTAACATTAAGTCTATTGAAGCATTTTCTTTAGAGGTTGAATAACTATTCTCAAGCTAGTATTACTAGCCTAATATCCCTGCGCCCAGTATTTTATTATTTTTACACTTATATTATATTTCATATTAAATCAATCATATTAAATCAATCATATTGTCTTCCATTCTTTAGCCCGCTATCACTTTTCTGTACGATTTGTCCATTATCTGGTATGCCCTATTGTCAGTTTTTGGTAGTTGGCTATTCTTTTACACCCCTTATTTGAGCTAATTGAAAAGGCGAGAAATGGGGATAAAGAGGCTCTATATCAGATACTTATCAGATTTAAACCCTTAATTGTAAAGTATGGCAGGGATCTAAAATATCCTGAGGCAGAATCTGATCTAATTATTGCAATTATAGAACTTGTTAAAGAAATGAAAACTGATAAATTCATCATAAGGAATGAGGGTGCCATTATAAACTATATTCACCATTCACTAAAGAATAGAAAAATTGATTTGTTTAGGAAATATTGTTTACGACCCAAGGAAGATTTTGAAGCTAATTTTGAAATACTTCCGGATTCTAAAAGCAGTGAAGCATTTGAGTATATTATATTGAAGACATGTTAAAGTCACTATCCAGTTTACAAAAAGAAATAATAAGGAAAAGATTTTTACAAGGTTATTCAGACAGTGAAATTGCGCAAATATTCCACATATCGAGACAAGCTGTTAATAGGACTAAAAATCGAGCTTTACTGAAGCTAAAGGATAATAATACGGCATTTCAGAACTAAAGATTTAGTCAAATACCTGCTTGTCCAACTAATTTAATAGTCTAGGGGAGTAATAAAATGGAAAGTGAAATAATTAAATTGGCGTCTACTCAAGGTCTATGGGCTGTCTTAAGTGTTGTACTCATCTTTTATGTTTTGAAAGCTCAAGAAAAAAGAGATTCTAAACAGGAAGAGAGGGAGAAAAAATATCAGGAAATAATAACAAATCTTACAGAAAGACTGAACATCGTAAATGAAGTTAAGAATGATGTAGTAGAAATAAAAGAATATATCTTTAATAAAAAATTATAAAAAAAGAGGTATATCTCATCTTTCATCATACAATCCATAGTACATGTACGATATATGACATTCATAAGTGGCATAAATGTGATAATAGTTGGGGGAATAGGCTAATATTCCTTCTTTGCAGAAAATGGGATTATATAGAGCTAGATCAGAAAATGCAATTGGAGCGCATTGCATCGGCTATAACTCTGCTTCTGTAGGTATATGCACATAAGGAAACTTAATAAAAAATGTATCAAAAATTTATCTATAATTTTTTTCGAGCAAGGTTTACTTTTTTTCAGTACAAACGTTTTTAATTAATATAAGACACAAAACCGGTTGAAAATGTCTTAGAAAAAAAATAATAGAAAAGGAGTTAATTTTATGGCTAGTAGACTTTTGACCTCAACTTATAAAGATTTTTCCGACCTTGAGTTGACAGAGTTTTGTAATGAACAGGCCGAAGCATCATATGATGACATAGCTGGATGTGTTATTGGATTAGGCCTTGCAGTTGTAGCTGCTTTTGTTCTCCCTGGGGTATCTTCGGTTATTGCAGTGAGGTTGCTTACCGCTATCGAGGCAATAGGGTTAGGTGCAAGCGTTAATGACCTAATCGACATGATCGAAGGAAATGGCGGAGCAGCGCAAAGACAAACAATAATCGACAAGATCAAAACTTCTGGTGGAAAAATGAGAGTTCGTACAAACTACTATGAATACACAACAGAAAGTGGTAATGGCTTAACTTATTATACTACAACATCATATTCCTGGGTTGCATAATTCAAAATAACAATTAGGAGTTGTGTCTTTAGAGAAAGCTAAAGATACAACTCCTATACTTTTAATGTTTTGTACAGGTCGTAAATAATAAACGGTATCAGGATTAAGAATAAACAGCTGATTTTAAAAACCCTAGTATTATAAGAAAGAAGCACTATGGCAGTACAAAGTATAATCAGAAAAACACTAAATAATATTTTTGCTAACCCTTGCTTATTATTTGACAAGATATTATAGATTGAATAAATTACGCACATAATTATTAATATAATGCTTAATACGAAGCTATAATAAATATGTCCATTCATTTTACCTTCCCGAAAAACGTCCAGAGTCATATATAGAAAATACAGAAATCCTAATAAAACTAGGGGAAGTATCACTTTAAATAATTTATTTTTTATAATATCACTTCATCCCTCTCATTATACTCAAAGCACAAATTTCTTTCCTACACCAATCACTCCAGCGCCATAAGGTTGAATATAGACCAGTCCAGTTAACCCTGCACCCCTATACTAATCACCCGGCAATTCACCTTTTAATAAATTATACCATTTATTTACATAGTCGTAAACTCATCCTTTGGCGCATTTTTATGAATATTGTACCCTGTCTAACAGAATAAAATCATTATAATAAAGTGAATCAACTATAAGTCAAATAATGGCTATACTATTATATAACTTGCAGTTCTATATTAATAAGTTTCTCATTTATTTTACTCAGTCTTCTAGTAGCTTTCTTATTATCTATCGATAAGATACAACATTATTTGGAAAATAGGTTCAGCATTGCTTCATTCGTTATCATAAACACTGCATTGTACTCGATAGTCCTAAAGACCGCCTGGGACTTCAACAAGGGTTTTTTATGGTTCAAATTTCTGTCACTAATAGTCATATCTGCTTTATTAATTCTGTCAAACCTGATTTTTCTTAAGCATTTGGTGAAAATAGGGGAGCAAAAAAAAATAATTGAAACCTATAATAAATATAGTCCAATTATAAAAAACCTCATTGAGGAGGCAAGAAGAAAGCAGCATGACTTTAAGAACCACCTCAATACAATATACGGAATTGCACAAGTAGCCGGTAATAGTGACTTGCGAAGCAGTATAACGCAATATATACGGTCATTAAACTATGAGCTTAAGGATTTGGACCTGCTGATTCAAATAGATAATAAAGTACTAAGCGGTATAATATATAGCAAATTGTGCTATGCCAAAGGCTGAAAACATAATGTTGCTCACTTTCTGATAAATTTTCATTTCTTGACCCCCTTTCCGTTAATGCTCTTAAAAAAATGTGCCGTCTTCCTGCTTTCCCTACCTAAAATAACAAACATTGGCAATGTAGTAAACGGGTTTGGAATAAAACCCTGTTTTTTTGGAATGAAAATTCGGGCAATCGCAAAAAAGAGGCTTTCATTCCCTTGAAAAGGAGTTTGGTTCCCAAATTATTGTGTATGGACAAGCTCCGGATTAAAATCATCTCAAGAAGAGGGAATGTACATACCCGAAGGAGATGGTTCCATTGGAGCTGGAAAGTAAGTATCTGCATTACCTGTAAAAAATAAATTATTGGAGGGAAAAATTATGAAAATGAGATTAAAAGCTGTTTTAATGGTCTTGTTGGCTTCCCTGCTGATCTATGGGAACATGTGGGTATTCGCCTCAGGGGATGATAAAGAAGAGAAAAGAAAAAATAATCCGCGCAAATACACTGAAGAAAAATTATCAGAAAAGGATATCCAGGATTTTGAACAGGCTATTAAAGAAAAAGATAAGCTCATAAGGGAAAACTCATTGAAGCTGGATAAAGAAACAGGGTCAATAATTAACAAATATGCAGCCGATAAGTCAAAGAACTATGAAGACATTGCCGCATCTGATCTAAAGGAAGAAAAAATAAGTGCGATGTATGCTATAATTGATGTCTACCCAAATGTTGAAGAAAAAGAGCAAAAACTGCTAAAGTATTATTTCAATAAATATTCGCCTTATGCCGGTGATGAATACCTGAAAGAGTATGGGGAGACTAATTTTGCAGCACCAGTCAGCATATTGTCGGCTGACACCGGCAATTACGATAGGAGCTTGGCAGTAACCTATGCTTATGACCACTATGACAGCTATAGTAGTGATTATCCGGATATGAATTTAATCGGCGGCGACTGCGCAAACTTTATTTCCCAATGTCTGCATGAAGGCGGTATACCAATGGACAATGCCGGAGGATGGTATATATACCCTAAAGTTTCCAATCCCGTCAACAGAGTCGCAGATATAAATGAATTCAATGCAAATTGGGATGCTGCCGACCCCAGTCCATGGGTTAGCGCTGTAGAGTTCAATACATACTGGGGAAGTTCAGCGGTCAATACCTATGAGTATGATGACCAATATTATGTTGACAATACAGCAACAGTCTATAGAGAGCCCTTATACACGGGAGATGCAGTGCAGCTTTTGAAACAATTCCTGTGGTGGTATGAAGGCTACCATACGATGATTATCACATCTTATGGGACAGATGATGAGGGTGATAGTGACTATTTAGTGTCATACCATACGAATGATCAGGTTGATAAGTCGTTGGATTGGGTTACAGACCAGTTTATGGGCTCTGGCGGGAGCTATAAGGTAAAATTCTTTGATATAAACTAAACCATTAATTCCACAAATTCATGAGTAAAAATCCCGGACAAAACCGGGATTTTTACCTGTCTGGCAGGTAGTTGCAAAAGCTTGTATACATTTTATACCATAATTTATATAAATTGTATACGGCTCATAGTAATGTTAAAATATATATAAATAATTTGAAAGGGTTTAAAATTTATGAAAAAAAGATATCCCAGACAATTTATTCCCGGTTTGGCTTTACTTCTCATCCTATGTTTTTTATTTTTGATGCTTCCGTTGGAGAACTCCAAAACTCTTGCAGGAATAGCACTAATCAATATTACAAATAGTAATGTGGTTGTGCATCCCATATTCAAAAATACATATATAGTGAAGGCAAAATATAATTCGGAAAACGGGTTTGATATATTTGTTGAATATATGCGGAATAAAGGTTATATACTTGATGAGAGACTTGGTTCTATGTGGGTTTTTAAAAAAGATAGTGAAAAGCTTGTATTGGTATCATCTTATAAACATATAAAACTGTTTGACAACAGCCCGGTCATTATTTTCAACCCATGACCACCGGCTAATTTTCTGACAAACCTTTGCTGTCTGGTACCGCCGCCTTACTTGTTTTTTGCTCGGGTCCGTTATGTAACCTACGACAAGTTGAAATGCCTGCAACGTTATTGTAGTAATACCGCAGCTCATAAAGCCGGCATTCTGAATTTGGAAGAGCAGAATACAAGACCAGAAGATTGTGGAAATAACAGCTGTATACTTGAGAATAAGCTGTTTTCTCCTGTTTTTTATAGGTCGGTTGGCACTTGCTACAGGTGAAAATGCCCAAATTAGAGCTATGCTTAATGTAATCAGCAAGTAACGGTAGTGCAAGAGTCCAATGGGTAAATAATTTTGTGCATATGCTGCAGCAAAGAAGAAGGCTGTTGAAAACAATAAACAACTGGATTTTTCATGGAAGTGGAGCCCTCCGGAAGAACAACGTATTGTAACAAGTATAAGCAGTGAAAAGAGGAAATAGCTAAGTTTGTCCAGTATCTCAAACAAAGCCAGAAGGATCAACACTTTGGCCAACTCATTCAGCAAGACTTCCATTCCATATCTCATCTCTCTGAGACTTGTATGACTTAATATTTTCATCCTGTAAACCTTGTAAACAAATAATCCGATCAACCGATTACCCATATGACGTCCCTCCTGCCTTCCTTTTATAAGGTATCAAACATTAATGGTATGGTAAACAGGTTTGGAATGAAATGCTGTTTTTCCGGTATGAAACATATTCTTACCGCCGGTTACAAGTTTCAAATACAATTTTCTATGCTATAATAAGCCTAAGTATATATGTTTGCAATATGGAGGTTGTGTGGTTTGGTTGACGAGAGACTTAATAAATTGGCTAAGGTATTGGTGGATTACTCCCTTTCAATAAAAGAGGGAGATGCCTTTTTGATTCAGGGACATGAGGTCACAATACCGCTTCTTAAGGAAGTATACAAGGAGGCACTCCTTAGGGGTGCACATCCTGATGTCAGAGTACTCGTGGAGGAGCTTCAGGAGATACTCTACAAATACGGTAGTGATGAGCAGATAAAATATGTTTCTCCAGTGATACAGTGCAGTACGGAGAAGTACAATGCGACTTTGCGAGTCTGGGGCAGTTACCACAGCAAGCCGCTTATAAATATCGACTCTGCAAAGATAAGCAGCCTGGAAGCTTCCCGCAGGAAGCTCGGTGCTGCTGAACAAAGAAGAACACTGGAAGGGAACCTGCGTTGGAGCTTAACAAATTTTCCCACTGCTGCGGGTGCTATGGAAGCAAACATGTCGCTTTCCGAATACGAGGATTTCATATTTTCTGCCTGCTTTGTAGATAAAGAGGACCCAATAGCAGAGTGGCGAAGGCTTAAGGAAGACCAACAGAGAATCGTAGATTTTCTGTTGAAGAAGGACCATTTTAGGATACTGGCCAAGGATACAGATCTTACTCTAAAAGCTGGAGGCAGAACCTGGGTAAACAGCTGCGGCACCACGAACATGCCCAGTGGGGAGGTTTTTACAGGCCCTGTTGAAGATTCCCTTAACGGGCATATCCGTTATTCGTTTCCTGCAATAAGGTCAGGAACCCAGGTTGAGGATGTCAGCCTAACCTTTGAAAACGGCAGGGTAGTTAAGGCTGAAGCAAAGCATGGTATAGACTACCTTAATGCAATGATAGGCATCGACGAAGGCTCCTGCTATGCCGGAGAATTTGCCTTTGGCACAAATTATGGCATACAGCGCTTTACCAATAATATACTGTTTGATGAAAAAATCGGCGGAACCATTCATATAGCTCTCGGTGCGTCATATCCCAACACAGGTTCAAAAAATCAGTCGGGCCTCCATTGGGATATGTTATGCGATCTGAGAGACGGCGGAGAGGTTTATGCTGATAATGAGCTCATATATAAGAATGGTAAATTTATATTTTAGAGGGGAGACGGTTTTATGGTAGATGCAAGACTTGTGAAGCTTGCAAAGGTACTCGTAAACTACAGCTTAAAGCTCAAGAAAGGAGACCTGTTCGTAATCGAAGGCAATACTTTTTCTGGGCCTCTTGCCCTTGAGGTTTACAAGGAAGCATTGGCAGCAGGTGCAAACCCTGTTATAGTGCCTGGTTATGAAGACCAGAAGGAGCTTCTTCTAAGGCATGGATCCGATGAGCAGATTGCCTTTTCCGAGCCCTTTAGCATTGAAATCATGAAAAGGGCTGATGCCCTTCTCACAATCTGGGCAGAAGGCAATACAAAAGCTCTAACTTCGGTTGACCCTGCAAAGTTGAACTTATTTGCAAAGGGAAGAAGGGCAGCACTGGATATATATCATGAACGAACAGCTAAAGGCGAAATGCGCTGGTGCGGCACCCAATACCCGACCTATGCCTCGGCTATGGATGCAAACATGTCCCTCTCCGAATATGAGGATTTCGTTTTCGGCTCCGGTTATATGGATTCTCCGGACCCGGAAAAAGAGTGGAAGAGAATACATAATGAGCAGCAAAGGCTCGTGGATTATCTGAACAATAAAAAGAAAATAGAGGTAAAGTCCAAAAATGCACAGCTTACTTTCAATATGGAAGGCAGGAAATGGATAAATTGCGACGGGACTGTGAACTTCCCTGATGGAGAAGTATATACTTCTCCTGTTGAAGATTCTATGAACGGCTATGTGAGGTTTACCTATCCCGCAGTGTATATGAACAGAGAAGTTGAGGATGTGGAGCTTACTTTCAAAAACGGCAGGGTTATATCTGCAAAAGCAAAAAAGGATGAAGCTTTCTTAAATAAGATACTTAAGACAGATGAAGGCGCAAGCGGTGTAGGCGAATTCGCCATAGGCACCAATTATAATATAAAGCAATTTACTAAAAACACATTATTTGATGAAAAGATTGGCGGTACATTGCATATCGCAGTTGGAGCCGGCATCGGCGAAGCCGGAGGTTTGAACAAATCCTCAATACATTGGGACATGATTTGTGACATGAGTGACGGTGAGATATACGCCGATGGAGAGGTTTTCTACAAGAACGGAAAGTGGGTAATTTAAAAAACGCCCTACAGTCAAAGCGGCTGTGGGGCATTTTTATTTTATTGATTATTCAGAACTTCAGAAATATCCTGGCATTCTTCCCTCATTAGGGATAATAAATCCAGATCAAAATACCTGCCCTTGCAGAATACCGCTTTTCTCATTGT
>JBLNDG010000173.1:0-18490 GCA_050261415.1 Caulobacteraceae bacterium
ATATATGAAATTCCCTGTCAATGGTACCTGTGTGTTCATCGTCGGATCCAGGACATTAACCATCCCAAAGCCTATCTGCATATCTATGATTTCCCCTGCAATATACAATGCAGTGAATACCAGAAAGCTGACATAGCCCAAAATGATTCCTATTAGAAACTCTTTGGCTGCTATAACTGCAAAGCTTAATAGATTTACATACTCAACCTTGACATCTCCAAGCAGCGGAACTATTGTAAATGAACAGAAGAACGCCAGACCTACCTTCAAATAGCTGGGCATCTCCTTTCGCCCAAATACAGGTGTCACAACAAACAATGAAGACATTCTTATAAAAACCAATAGCAGCACCAGAAATTTATCTACCAATACAGCACTAATACTATCCATAGCTATTTAATATACATCGGGATGTTCTCAAAAAGCTTTACTGTGAACTCATACATGACATTCATCATCCATGGCCCGAAAATTAACAATGTTAATGAAATAGCGATGATCTTTGGTATGAACGATAATGTCTGCTCCTGTATTTGGGTTGTTGCCTGAACAATACTGACAATGAGACCCACCAGAAGTCCAAGTCCCAGTATGGGAGCAGAAATTAAAAGAACTACTCTTATTGCTTCCTGGGCTACATCTATTATTACACCTTGATTCATAAGCTACACCCCTATTATTTGAATCCCAAGATAAGTGATCGTACAATAAGATTCCATCCGTCTACCATGACGAACAGTAATATCTTAAATGGCATTGATATCATGACAGGAGGAAGCATCATCATTCCCATCGACATTAAGGTACTGGATACAACCATATCTATCATTAAAAACGGTATGTAAAGAAAGAAACCAATTTCAAAAGCTGTTTTTAATTCACTTATAATAAAAGCCGGTATCAATGCTGATGTCGGAATATCACTTTTAGTTAACGGCTGTTTGACTTGTCCCAGCTTAATGAACAATGCAAGGTCCTTTTCTCTGGTGTATTTGAACATAAAAGTCCTAACCGGCTCCATTGCTTTCTGTATTGCTACTTCCTGAGTAATCTCCCCATTGGTATATGGTTTAAATGCAGTCTCATTTACTTCGGATATCACAGGTGACATAATAAAAAAAGTTAAGAATAATGCCAGACCGATAAGCACCTGATTGGGAGGCATCTGTTGAGTACCTAATGCACTTCTTGTAAAGGAAAGCACTATTATTATCCTTGTGAATGAAGTCAGCATTATAAGCAAAGATGGCGCGAGAGACAATATTGTAAGTATGAACAGTATTTGCATGCTCATTGCGACATCCTTAGGATTATCAGCAGTGTCAACATTCAACCCTATCTTGGGTATCGGCAGTGGTGCAGCCCAGACATTCAAACATACAATTGTAAGTATAACGGCTACAAATAATGATATAACAATAATCTTTCTTTTCTTAACCATCTAACTTGTTACCTCTGACAATAGATTTCAATTTATTGAGATTCTGCTTGATTGTATTCATGTTGCTGCCGCTATCATCCAGCTTGTTCATATATGCCTCTACGTTTTCCCCCCCGATGCTGCCATATAGCTCATTTGCATTGGAGAGATTCAACTTTTCGGAATCTACAGGTGTGAGCAGCGTAATGTTTTTTTGACTGCTTCCAAGGAGCAAATATTGTTCCCCAACCTTAACAAGTAAAAGGCTTTTATCAATTCCAAGAGAGACCATTTCAACAACTTTAAGATTTTTGTTGTTGCTTGCGCCGTAACCTTTTTTTGCTATAAATTTTGTAGCATAGTAAGCAGCCCCTAGTATAACCGCCGACATAAACAGGAAGTAAAAGATACCGTAAACTGTATCTCCTATACCGGCAGAACCGGCAACCATGGGTGCCATTGCAATCCCGCTTTTTAATACTGCAGGAACTGTATAAATCGTATAGGTTATCATTATAAACCTACTCCTTATTATCCAAGTACCTTTTTGACTGCTTCAATTATTCTTTCTGCCTGGAAGGGTTTAACGATAAAATCCTTGGCCCCTGCTTGTATAGCTTCTATAACCATCGCTTGCTGGCCCATTGCAGAACACATGATAACCTTTGCCGCAGGACTAATCTTTTTTATTTCCTTTACAGCTTGTATCCCATCAACTTCAGGCATGGTAATATCCATAATAACCAAATCAGGGTTGAATTCCTTGAACTTTTCTATCGCTTTTGCTCCGTTTTCTGCTTCACCGCAGATAATAAACCCGTTTTTGCCCAGAACATCCTTAATCATCATTCTCATAAATGCTGCATCATCAACAATCAATATACCGTTAGCCATTTAACCATTTCCTCCTTGTTTATGTTAGTATTTATTATTGAATTTTACTTAGACGCTTTGATGTACTGACAATGTCAGTAATTCTAACCCCGAAACTCTCATCTATTACTACTACTTCGCCCTTGGCGATGTACTTGCCGTTTACCAGAATGTCTACAGGTTCTCCTGCCAGCTTGTCCAATTCAAGTATAGTACCAGGCCCGAATTCCAGTATGTCCTTAATAAGCTTCTTTGTACGGCCCAACTCAACTGTAATTTCAAGGGGCACATCCATAATCAATTCTATGCTTTCCTTTTCTGCACTCCACTGGTCGCTTTCAAAGGTCTGGTATTGAACCGGCTGAACATTTACAACTCTTGGTTCTTCCCTCCGGATAGGTTCACTCTCCTGCCTGTTGTCGGACTTATTGCTCATTATGTTCTGCCTCTGGGGTGACTGCTTTGGCGGAGCACTCGCCTGCCTAGCCGCAGGTGCTTCCTGCTTTGGCTCTGCCTTGGCAGGCGGCTCTTCTTGTGTATTATCAGCAGCAGCCATATTGGAATAAAGATTTGATACCAGATTTTTAGCGAAATCAATAGGAAGTATCTGCATTATCTCACTGTCAATTATATCTCCTATCTCCATTTTGAAGGCAATCTTTACTACCTTGTCCTTTGGATTAAACTGCTCCGGTTTGCTAAAGTTCTGAAACGACATTAAAAATGCTTTTGGCGGTAAAATATCTATTCTTTTGTTAAACATTGTAGATAAAGAAGTGGAGGAGGACCCTATCATCTGGTTCATTGCTTCCCCAATTGCACTGAGATGAAGGTCGCTTATCGGTTCATTGTTGTTTTGTCCTGTTCCCCCCATCATCAGGTCGGTTATTATCCTCACATCATCCTCTTTCAATATCAGCAGGTTTGACCCCTGCAGCCCTTCCTTGTATTCAACCTCAACTGCAACATAAGGTGTCATATACTGGCTTGCCAGTTCCTCCCACGTAACTACAGTAACTACCGGAGTTGTTATATTTACCTTATTATTCAACAACGTAAACAGTGTTGTTGCAGAGGTTCCCATGCTTATATTCCCAATTTCACCCAAGGCGTCCTTCTCCTCATTGGTAAGGCTGCTATCCCCCGGGCTCGCATCCTCATGAGAAGATGAATTATCCTGAGATGCCGGCACACTGTCCCCCCTAAGAAGCGCATCAATTTCCTCCTGTGACAGCATTTCACTCATCGTAATCATCTCCTTTCTTTTCTACTCTTGTTATTTTTACTGATACCCTGTTCTTTTTCAATCCTGGACTACCGTAAAATTTTAACAGGTTCCCCACATATATTCTTAAATCTTCATTGGAAAATGTATTTAGGGGTATTACATCACCTATCTGCAGCCCAATAAAATCCTTAACCGTTATGTCGCTTTCCCCCAGAACAACTCTTACTGGAAGTACAGTGCTCTGTATCTTCTTTTCTATTATTTTCAGGTCATTTCCGGTGATTTCCTTGCTGATACCCGAAAACCAGAACTTCGTACTCAATTTTGGAATTACGGGTTCAATTACAAGGTGAGGTATACAAATATGTATCATGCCCTCTATGCTTCCTACCTTTGTATTCAGAGTAATAAGTGCAACAGTTTCATTAGGAGACATTATCTGGGCGAACTGTGGATTTGTTTCAATTTTTTTCAGCCTTGGCCTCAACTCAATTACGTTTTTCCATGGATCTCTGAAATAACTTATTATCTGACCCATTATCTTTTCAAGAAGACTCAGTTCTATCTCTGTGAAGCCCCTTGCCCTTTCAAAAGCGTGGCCTGCGCCTCCCAGTATTCTTTCAATCATTGCAAAGGATATACTGGGTGTCATCTCCAGTATTATTGAACCGGTCAGCGGTGCGAAATCTACTATTCCTAAAACAGAGGGATTCGGCATTGAGTTTGTGAACTCGTTGTATGTCAACTGGTCGACAGATATTACTTCAATCTGTACCAAAGCTCTCAAATATCCCGAGAGATATGTCTGCAAAAGTCTTGAGAAATTCTCATGCATTATCTGCAATGTTCTAGTATGGTCCTTTGCAAACTTGTTTGGTATTTTAAAATTGTAGTCTTTGACTTTTCGCTCTTCTTTTTCTTCCTTTATCTCATGAACGCTAATTTCTCCCGAATTCAACGCACTCAAAAGGGCGTCTATCTCGTTTTGCGAAAGAACCTCAGACACACCATGCCACCTCCTTTACTGCAATGTAGAGTTACTGTACTATGAACTCATCAAAATAAATATTTACTACTTCTTTGGTATTGAGTATCTTTTGTATGGCGGCCAGTATCTCCTTTTGCAGACTCATCTGCCCTTCCTGGCCTGCAAGGTCTTCTTCCGTTTTTGACCTAACCATTGCATTGATTTTGTCTCTTATTTCCGATTGTCTGTTTGCAACCAGCTCTGAAATATTCTTGTTGACTTCGATTTCTAATGTCAATTTACATATTTTTTTGCTATCTTTTACGTTATTTACAAAGGAATCGCCAACTGTCACCATTACAAGATTCTTGTCGATTTTTCTGGGCTCTTCCTTTGGCACCCTTGGGGTGTTCAAAAGCATATATATTATTATACCTGAAATTATTACTAAAAGTAACAGTATAATAATTGCGATCAGTATAATATTTTTTTTCAAAATGTCCCCCTCCTGCAACCAGTATTTATTAAGGATTTGCGCTGTTTTTTTCAGATCTCAGTATTACCATGTCGACTCTTCTGTTTTTTTGTCGTCCTTCTGTTGTACTATTGTCGTCTACAGGGTGCTGGTCTGCATAACCTGACGCGGAAAGCCTTTTCGGCTCTATACCGTTTTCCTCAATAAGATATTTTACGACATTGACAGCCCTGGTAGTTGACAATTCCCAATTGGATGGAAATCTTGACGTTTTTATGGGTACATTGTCTGTGTGCCCTTCTATTCTGATATTCTTGTCATTCTGTTTGAGTATCTCTGCAACCTTATTGATAATTTCTTTAGCATTAGGCGTAAGATCCGCTTTACCGGAATCAAACAGTACATTATCTAAAAACCTTACCAGCAAACCCCTTTCATCCAACCGCAGCGTTATACTGGCTTCAAGATTGTTTTCCTTTACATATTGGCTTATTTCTTCATAAAGCCTGTTAAACTCTTCGTTTTCTTCTGTAGGTGAATCACCGGGAAAGCTTCCTACAAGCGGCTGCATATTTACGGTGGTTCCTGAATCGAGTACCCCAAGCGAGCCATTCATGGACTGCGCTATTGCCTGGAATTTCTGAACATCAAGTGTCGCAAAGGAGAATAATAAAACAAAAAAGCACAAAAGAAGGGTAACCATATCCCCGTATGTAGACATCCATTCCGGTGCGCCTGCTTTATGTTCCTCTTCCTTCTTTCTCGCCATATTTATTCTTCACCCTCTTTTGGTTCTTTTGGAGTTTCCAGTTTAGTTCTGAGTTTAGGCGACATAAATGCTTTGAGCTTTTCTTCTATTATTCGAGGGTTTTCGCCTGCCTGTATTGAAAGCATCCCCTCAAGCATTACCTCTTTCATAAGTGACTCCTGTGAGCTTCTGAGCTTCAGCTTGTTAATGACCGGGTTACAAAATACATTGGCTATCAGTGAGCCATACAAAGTTGTTATAATTGCAACAGCCATATTAGGTCCGACTGTTGACGGGTCTGAAAGATTAGCAAGCATATTTATAAGTCCGATAAGAGTACCGAGCATTCCGAAGCCGGGGCCGATAGCCGCCATGAATTCATAAACACTCTGGTTGCTCTTATGTCTGTCTTCAATAAATGAAAGTTCCGTTTCAAGAATATTTCTTACCAGTTCAGGATCCGTTCCGTCAACTATAAGGAGCACACCCTTCTGCAGGAAATCGTCCTTAAGCTGCTGTGCAGCTTCTTCCAAAGCAAGAAGTCCTTCCTTTCTTGCTACGTTAGCCAAGTCAATGATTGACTTTATTACGGTTTCTGCGTCTATTTCCTTATAAACAAAAACATGTTTAAGTGCTGAAAACCCTTCTTTCAACTTTTTCATCGGAAAGGCAAAGAGTGTCATTGCAACGGTTCCGCCAAAAGTACATATTATTGAAGGTATATCTATGTATCCTGCAAGATCACCACTTAGTAAAATTGTCAAAAGCATTACCGCTATTCCACCGGCTAGTCCAAAAATCGACGCTAAATCCAATTATTCGCACCTCGCTTTAGAAGTTCTACTTATTAATTATAGATGAAAGGTCAAAAATCCTCTTTTTATATTCGATAATTTTTTCAATTATTTCCTCTGTTGGTTCAGAAACCAACATTTTTTTCCCGTCCCTTAGAGTGATCACAGTATCCGGAGTATTTTCAATAGTTTCTATAAGCTCACAATTGAGATAAAAGCTGACACCGTTAAGTCTTGTTACCTTGATCATTTTTTTCACTCCTTTTATTAATCCCTGGGCTATAAAGCCCAGGGATTATTTTAAATAAGGATATTATCTCTTAAGGTTAACCAGCTCCTGTAGCATTTCATCCGAGGTTGTGATTATTCTTGAATTTGCCTGAAAGCCTCTCTGTGTGCTTATCATCTCTGCAAATTCATTGGAGATATCAACATTCGACATTTCGAGTGTGCCTTCGTTGATCGAACCCAAGCCGCTGGAACCCGGAAGCCCAACTATCGGATCACCGGAGTTCGGTGTTACCTGGTACATGTTCTCTGCTGTCTTTTCAAGACCTGCTGGGTTTTTAAACACTGCCAGGGCAACCTGTCCGATAATCTTGCTCATGCCGTTTGTGAATATACCGCTGATTTCCCCTGTGGGTCCTATGCTGAAGGTATCAAGTGAACCTTGCGGGTAACCGTCGGAAGATGTAATCGCAGCATTTGATTCGTTAGCAAACTGGGTTATTTGTGAAAAATCAACTGTAACTGGAAAATTCTGTGACCCATTTATACCTGGTATCGCTAATTTAACTACTCCTCCATTTGTTGTTGTGCCTGCGGTATTCAAAGTACCGTCCGTGTTGTAGTCCAGATGGAAGAGGAAATCCCCGGCATTAGCGGCGGTCTGTGCTGTTGTTGATGTAGCTATACCCATTGTACCGGCAGTAGCATCTTTTCTATAATATTTTTTCTGGTCCTGGTCATATATAAGCACTCCCCACTGGCTGTCAGTAGCACCAGTTAATGACCCGTCAGCAGCTACCCCTCTTACAAATGTGAATTTCAATGTGTGCTTTCCGCCAAGTGAGTCGTATACAGTAGATGTTGTCTCCCAAAATTTCGAACCATCCGGAAGAGCTACAGCGTCATCTTGATCTGATGCCGCGTCGTTCTCAACAAAGCTAATAGCAGCAGTCATTTTCTTTATCTGGTTGTCGAGATTTCCTTCAAATCCAGCTTTAGTTGTTGCTTTTGCGGCTACCATCTCTGCTTTTGAAATCTTTAGTCCTTCAAGCTGGCTCTTCAAAACCCCTGTATCCGGGTCAACCATATATCCGAGCACTTTATAGCCGTTTGCCGCTACCAGGTTTCCGTCATCATCCAGCGAGAAATTCCCTGCCCTGGTATAAGACCTGCTTAAACCATCTGCAGAGTTTGACAGCATAAAGAAGCCGTCTCCGTTTATAGCAAGGTCTGTCAGGTTATCCGTCCTCTGCACTGCGCCTCTTATATGGAAGGTATCAATTGAGGAAAGCGATATTCCAAGACCTACCTGCTGGGGGTTGGTTCCCCCTTTTCCTGCCTGGGGCGAGCCTGCGCCTCTTAATGTCTGGTTGAACACTTCCTGGAAGGTTGCTCTCTGTGATTTATATCCTACTGTATTTACATTTGCTATGTTGTTACCTATTACATCCATTTTCAGCTGGTGCGCCCTAAGTCCCGACACACCGGAAAACATGGATCTCATCATAATAAATGACCTCCTTTAAGTTCAATTGTTCCTTTCTTCAGTCATTCCGAAAGGTTAAGCCTCCTTAAAAAGGTCCGGCTTATATTATTACTGCTCCGTCAATATTGGTAAATACATTGTTCTTTAAGTTTTCATCCGTAGCTGCAGTTATAATGGTCTTGTTCTTAACGTTTGCTATGAATGCTGCATTTCCCATCAATATCAACGTTTCCTTTACGCCCTTCTCAGCTGCTTTGTTGACTGCCGAGTTAATCTTATTGATATCCTCTTTTGAAAGGCTTATGTTTCTAGACTGCAGCCTCTCCATGGCGTGCTTCGAAAATTTCACTTCCGTCTGCTTTAAAAGCTCTTCTTGAAATACTGCATTGAAGCTGCTCTCTTGGTTAATATCCTTTCTTTCAGCAGTCCTGCCGGAAGATACCGGTTTGCCTATCGGCAATATCGGTTTGTTATTGTAGATGTTGTTCATTTAATCACCCCATTTGCCAAGGACTCCTATTTAACCTCGGTTATATCCTCCAGAAGAACTTCTTTTCCGTTTACAGTCAGGTAGATTGCAGTTCCATCCTTTCTTACCTTTTCAACCGTTCCTTCTATATCGGCTGTCTTTTTTCTGTCTACTCCATCTACAGTTTCCGTATATTCATAGGTTCCTTTTATGCTCTTTCCCAAAAGACCGAAAGCCGTGCTGCTCCTCATGTTCTGGTTCATAGTATAAATCTGCTCCACAGAGTTTTCAAGCTCGGTTACTTCCTTTACATCGTCGTATTTTACCTCTATCTCTTTACCGTTTGAATTCAGTATCAGGTAAATGTTATTATCCTTCAAGGTTACTTTTTCCACCAAACCTATCACATCTTTGCTTTCGGTAGAATCATCAGCCTTATAGGAAGCTTTTACAACCTCATTCACCATATCGTTTGCCGAATTCATCCTGATGGCCTGGTTGGTATTCTGAGCCTGCTCAAGGCTGCTGAACTGTGCCATTTGCCCTATAAACTCCGTATCGTTTGTTGGTTCCAACGGATTCTGGTATTTCAGCTGTGTAACAAGAAGCTTCAAAAATGCATCTTTATCAAGATTGCTGTTAAACTCCTTCGGCTTGTCACTCTCGTATGTTATATATTGTCCGTTAATACCGCTTACTGCCATATTTCCACCTCCTATGCCCTGTAATCAAACTGACCTTCGTGATAGCTGTATGGGTTTGAATTTCCTTTTGCAATGCTCTCGCTTTGGGTGTAGCCTTCGTATCCTGCCTGTATTGAATTCCTGTTGCTTGCAGTTCTTGCTGCTTCTCTCCAGAGCTGGTAATTATTCTGGTTATTGAACTCTCTGCTGTCCTGTCCTACAGTTACACTGAAATTCTGCACCCCTATGCCCTTCTCCTGAAGCATGTCTCTCAGCCGGTTGAAGCTTGATTCTATAACCTGCTTGACTTCCTGGCTCTCTGCAACAAACTTCGCAGTAACCAATCCCTTTTCAACAGCTATCTTTAAGGTGAGCTTGCCAAGATTTTCGGGTTCAAGCTGCATTTTCATTTCCGGTTGATTATCGTTTATTACCAATTCGGCTTTCTTAACTATCTGATTAATTATATCTGCCTTCTGTACTGTCTGGGGCTTTTCGACCGTCTGTGCCTTAGCAGCTTCCACGACCTTTTCATTTTGGTATGCATCCAGCCTTACATTATTTAGATCTTCACCTGCAGTTTTACCTTGTACCGTCTTTACAGCATCCGGGCCTTCCTTTGATGCTTCTTCTTTCTGCTGTCCGCTTTCACCAGACTTACTGCTGTCCTTTGCTTCATTCACTGTAACTTTTTGTACCTTATCATCTATAGCATTTTTAACATCAGTTTCTTCGCTTTTCTCGCCGTTTGGTGTTTTCACAGGGTTAGCACTGTTTACTTCTGCCAGCATCGGTACTTTGTTATCAGCATCGCTTTTTTCATTGTTTCCTGCTGCTGCAGCTTTATCCGTTACAGCCTTGTCATCCGGCACTTCCTTGACCACATTCTGATTGTCTGCCGCTACTGAAAGCTCTGGGGTTTTGTTCTCAATCCCCGATACTGTTTCAGCAGTTTTCTTTGTCTGATTGTCATTATTGGTTGCCTGCAGCGGTACCGTACTTTTTTCATCAGTTACAGGCTTTGCTGTATCGTTTTTGTTATCTTCAAGCTTTACTAGTAATTCCTCTATGCCTTCTTTCAGATCTGAAATCTCTACAGTCTGCTGATTACCGGCATTATTGCTCATTTTCCCAGTAAGCTTGCTAAGTGCTTCCATAATATTTTTTATGTCTATTGATGTGTTTTGTGCAGTATTCTCAATGCCCTTTGTACTCTCAGTATTTATTGCCGCCATAAGCTCCTTCAACTTGTCCACAATGCCCTGCTGCTTTTCTCCCTGCATTGCGCCGGCTTGTTGAAGGTTTGACAGTTCATTCAGTAATGCAAGTATTTCTTCAAAAGCGTTTTTTACTTTTTTGCTGTCTTCTTTGTTGTCTTTTTCATTCTCTTCTTTATTGTCAGAGTTTTTAGCGCTTACTTTTTTATTTTCCTGAGGGTTTTTCTCTGCTTTTCTAGCTGACACATCACTATGAGGGTATTCAGTTTTATCACTTCCGCCTTCCCTGTTTTTCACTGCCTCTGTCAGGTTATTTTTAAAGCTTGAAGCTTTACCGGAGGCTTTATTGGAAGAAACACCGAAGGCTACCTGGTTCTTGCTGCTTTCAGCAGGTTTAGCCATTTTAAATGCGGTTACCAGGTTCATGTTATATAACACATTTTCACCTCCTTTCATTAAATCTGATATATGCAATCCAAGCTTTCCTTATTGATTGCTTGGGGTTTGCCCTGTTGTATCTGTTGCCGGCTGTACCGGAGGTTCTTTTGCCAGATCTTCAATTATCTGTGCAGCCTGCAATGGGTCCATTAGTGCCAGAATCTGCGAAGTCTTATCCTTTTTCATATTCCGTAATATTTGCACTACTGTTTCCTTATTATCCATGCTCATCAGTATTTCAACTGCTTTTGCATTATCAATCTTTTCAAGGTATTGCACCTGTTCCTGTATGCTTGTAAGCTGCCCGCTCAGTTTGGCGAGTGTATCGTTCATCTGGGCTTCTTTATCCTGGAGCTCCTTTTCTTTTTTTTGCAACTCCAGTTCCTTTGCATCAAGCTCTTTTTTCTTATCGCTTATCTCTTTTTCTTTTATTGCAAGGTTTGATTTCTCAAGGTTTATTTCTTCCTTAGCTATCTGCTCCGGATTCTTGTTTTCCACCAGTGGTTTTAAAAGCTTACCCACTACCGGAATATTTGTCATCCACATCGAAGTTTCCGCTTTAAGTCCTGCAAAGTTAAACATGAAAATAGCTCCGAACGAAATTATCGATGCTAAAACCAGGATTATCAAAATAAGTAAAAGGGTATTCCCCTTTTTTTCTTTTCCTTTTGCTTCTGTTTTTGCTGCTTTCGCTGCTTTATCTGCTGCTGCATTTTTATTTGCAGCCTGCTTTTCACTTGCTTCAGGTGCTTGTGCCATACCGGTGCCCTCCTATGACTTGTTACTTTCCTTAAAGGAAACCAGGTCGCCAACCAGTTTCTCTTCTTTCTTCTGTTCCTGATACAGGTATTTCTCATGGTCTATTTCTTTGAGCTTCTCCATCATCTTTCTTTCCTGGGTTGCTTTTATAAGCTCCTCCCTGCAGGTTGAAAGGTAATCTTCAGCCATTTTTATTTTCGTCTTCTGTTCTTTTATGCTTCTTTTATAATAATCGATATAATTCACAATCATCTTTAGTTCGTTTACCGCCATGCCCTGAGATGTTTTTTCCTCAAAACTGAGCTTCATCTCATCCAATTGTCCGTTAAGCTTCCTTAACTTGTCTTTTTCCTGTTCAAGCCTTAATTTTGCCAAACCCAACTGGTTCTTTTTTTCTTCTTCAATGCCAAGCTTAACATCCAAAACCTTTTGAAGCTTGAATTTATATGCGGCCATATTATTCTCCCTATGACACTATGCTTTCCATAGTGCTTAATACTTCTTCCATGTTAACCTTTTCATCTACTCTCTGCCGCAGGAAGCTGTTGATACTGTCAATCTTTTCTATTGCCCTGTCAATGTTTTTATTGCTGCCCTTTACATAGGCTCCGATGTTTATCAAGTCTTCCGCATCCCTGTAAGTGGACATTAAATTTCTTATTTCATTGGAAAAACCTTTATGTTCCTCACTAATAATATTCGGCATAACTCGACTTACACTTGAGAGTATATCTATGGCAGGATAATGATTTCTGTTTGCAAGATTTCTCGAAAGCACTATATGTCCATCCAAAATACCCCTTACAGTATCCGCTACCGGTTCATTCATGTCATCTCCGTCTACCAGTACTGTGTACATTCCTGTAATTGAACCTATATCCGATGTTCCTGACCGCTCCAGAAGCTTGGGCATTACTGCAAATACCGAAGGTGTATACCCCCTTGTAACAGGAGGCTCCCCAACAGCAAGTCCTACTTCCCTTTGGGCCATAGCAAAACGTGTCAATGAATCCATAAGTAACATTACATCCTTGCCCTGGTCCCTGAAAAACTCCGCCACTGCCGTTGCAAGCTGTGCAGCTTTGAGCCTCACCAAGGCCGGTTGGTCTGAAGTAGCTACAATTACAACTGAACGCTTCAGCCCTTCTTCCTGCAAGTCATTTTCAATAAACTCCCTTACTTCCCTTCCTCGTTCGCCTATGAGCCCTATAACATTAATATCAGCTTTGGTGTTTCTGGCAATCATACCCATCAAAGTACTCTTCCCGACACCGCTGCCTGCAAATATGCCTATTCTCTGTCCTTTACCTATTGTAAGCAGTCCGTCTATCGACTTTATCCCAAGGGGAAGTACTTCACTTATCTTCCTTCTTGTGAGCGGGTTTGGAGGATTGTTATGTACGGGATAGGTAAGAGGGCTGCTTATATTTCCCTGCCCGTCAATTACATTACCCAAGCCGTCCAATATTCTTCCAAGCATACTGTTGTCTACATTAACTGCAAGGCTTTGTCCCGTTGCCTCTATACGGCTCCCGGGACCAACGCCGTTCATATCGCCAAGAGGCATAAGACATACAATATTATCTTTGAAACCTACCACTTCGGCTTTAATCGGAGCATCGCCCTTCAACGGATATATATTGCAAAGTTCCCCTAAATTAACAGCAGGCCCATGGGATTCAATAGTGAGTCCCACAACCTGCGATACTCTTCCTGAATATTTTATTAGATCGCTTTTTACCAAAGCATCCCTATACCTGGACAGATCAACATTTTTCAATATATCACTCATTTCTAAGCAAATATAAAAATATCCTTTCCAGTTCCTTCATTTGAATATTTACACTTGCATTAATTTCGCCTGAAGGTGTCTCAACAACACAGCCGCCTTTTTTTAAAGATGGATCGGATACTATTTCAATATCAGTTAAGCCTTCTACCAATGCGCATATTTTGTTTTTATTCTCTGTTACAAATTCATAATCCTCAGGCGATATTTTGAGTATCAGCTTATTTTTAAAGGCACATCTAAGAAGTGCCTGTTTTATCAATGTTATAATTGCATTTTGATTCTGGGTTATTTCTTCCCCGATAATTTTCTTTGATATATCCAGTACCAGTCCAAGAATCTCCTCTTCAGCCTCTCTATCCATTGCTTCCTTTCTGGCATCCAGAAAATTCCGTATTTCAACCGCCTCATCAATAATAGACTGTGCATTATCCTTACCCTCGCTATAACCTGATTCATAGCCTTGCCGGAAGCCCTCATCCTTTGCTGAAGTTCTTATACCTTCTGCGTCAGCATTTGCACCGTCTATTATACCTTTTGCTTCTGAATTTGCTTCCTCAATTATCTTGAGGTACATCTCCTTAGCATCCTCTATTATGCTGTTAGCCATTTCCTGTACCTGAGATTTAGCCTCTTCCTGAACCGTTTCCTGTTCTTGCTTTCCTTCACTAATTATTTCTGGCTTCACTGGTGGTTTGAAGTTGTTTATAATAGGTTTTGGAGAACCCATTTGCACATTGCCGGATTTATAGACCTTAGACAACTATTTCATCTCCTCCGCCTCTGGATATTACAATTTCTCCTGCGTCTTCAAGTTTTCTTATTACGTTGACTATTTTTTGCTGTGCTTCTTCAACATCCCTAAGCCTTACAGGTCCCATATAATCCATATCTTCTTTTATCATTTCAGAAAGACGCTTTGACATGTTGCTGAATATCGCTTTTTTAACTTCTTCACTTGCGTTCTTGAGCGCCAAAGCCCAATCGTTGTTCTCAACCTCTCTTGTAACTCTCTGTATGGACCTGTTGTCAAGGGTAATGATATCATCAAATACAAACATTCTCTTTCTGATCTGTTCAGCCAGGTCTGTATCCTGAACTTCAAGAGTTTCCATAATGAACTTTTCTGTTCCTCTGTCTACAGAGTTCAATATTTCTACTACTGCGCCGATTCCACCGGCTATGGTATAATCCTGAGTAACCATTGAGGACAGCTTTCTCTCCAGCACTCTTTCAATTTCTTTTATTACTTCAGGGGATGTCCTGTCCATAACGGCTATTCTTCGTGCAACATCCGCCTGCTTGTCCTGCGGAAGCGAAGATACTATGGTTGCAGCCTGCTGTGGCTTCAAATAAGCCAATATCAAGGCAATAGTCTGCGGGTGCTCACCCTGGATGAAGTTAAGAATCTGTGCAGGATCCGCTTTTCTAACAAAGTCAAAGGGTCTGACCTGCAAAGAAGCAGTAAGCCTGTTAATTACATCTATTGCCTTCTGCCCGCCCAATGCTCTTTCCAAAATATCCTTTGCATAGGAAATACCGCCTTCGGAAATATACTCCTGCGCCACGCATATCTGATAGAATTCGTTTAGCACGTCTTCCTTTTCTTCCGGCGAAACAGTTCTCATATTGGCAATTTCCAGTGTAAGCTGTTCAATATCTTCTTCCTTTAAATGCTTGAATATTTGTGCTGATCTTTCAGGTCCAAGTGTTATTAAAAGGATCGCTGCCTTCTGCCTACCATTTAAAGAACCCTTATATGCTCTGGACATTTATCAAACCACCTCTACTCCTCGTTTAGCCAAGTTTTTAAAAGCTGAGCAACCGTCTCCGGCTTCAGTCCTACGAACTTTTCAATCTTCTTCTTTACTTCATTCTTATCTTCCAAATCTATTTCCGCAACAGGGTCATTTGACTGAATTGCACCAATCGGTAACGGTCTTCCAGCAGTGTCGGTGACATACTCTTCATCAACCGCGTTGGAATTTCTCTTCCTCATAAGCAGGAACATTGCTGCTCCAAATACAAGCAATGCCGCAACAGCCGTACCAACCATAATCATTATCTCCCTTGTTCTCAGTTTTGCTTCCTGTGCTTTTGTTTGTGCAATCTGATCCTGAAGGGTCGTATCAAATTTCATAACAGCTACGTTTATGCTGTTATCGGGAGTTGCTGTCTGTGCATTGAAACCCTGTATCGAATACTTGACCAAATCCTTGACCCTTGCTGTAAGGTCGTTGACATTAGCTAGTGCATCCGCCTTGAGGCTGTTTTCATTTATCAGTACGGATACGGACAGCGACTGTATGCTTCCCATTTCCTTAACAAGCTGTCTCTGTATCTCGTTTATCTCATAGTTCACCACTGTACTTGCTTCGTTATACTTTGCATTTGAAGCGCCTACCCCAGGATATTGTGTGATATTGGTATTCGTGTCAGTACCCGGTGCTCCAGCTGCGCCTGCATCCACCCATTCCTTCTTTATATCCTGCATACTCCTTACAATACCGGCATTTTTCTCGGCGTCAGGCGCCTGGTATGTTGTGCTGTTTTCTGTGACGCTGTTGAAATCAAGCTTTACTGCAGCTGTAACCTTGACATTGTTTATACCGAAAGGTGCCTCAAGGAATTTTATAATGCTCTTCTCAATGTTGTTCTTTACTGCCTCCTGCATTTCCATTTGCGAGGATATTTGCGCATTCGGGCTGCTGGTATCAGGCACCAGGGACCTTCCATTTTCGTCAATTATAGATACGTTTTCAGGCTTTAAGCCCTTGACACTTTTTGAAACATACTGAACAATACCGTTTACTTGGTTTCTGTCCAATGCAGGCAAGCCCGGTTTCATTTTTATTATAAGGGATGCGGTTGCATCTGTCTTATTGCTGTCAAGTACGAAATTGTTGTCTTCGGGTATGTACAGGTTAACATCCACATAGTCAATGCCTTTTATTGCTTTTATACCTTTTTTCAGCTTATCCTGCTTCATTACCAGGTATCTTTGGTTCTTGTCCTCGCTTGTCTCATAAAAAGAAGGCTGAGTGGTGTCCGGGTATGAGGAATCATCACCAAGTATGCCGTCCACCGCAAGCTGTGCCCTAAGTTCATCAACCTTGTCCGCAGGAACATATATTGTAGTTCCGCTGATCTTTGACTTTACTCCCATGTCTTTTAGCTTTGCGTATACTTGTCCGGCATCGGTCTGGCCTAAGTTTGAATATAGTATTTCCAACTGTGGTCTGCTTGCGTAGATAACAAAACCGGTAACTAGAGCTATTGACAATACTGCAGCAATCACGATCCTGATCCTCTGACCCTTTTCAAGTCCGCCCCAGAACTCGTTAATGCCGTTTTTGAATTTATTCAGAAACTCACCCATTTAATCACCTCGCCATGCTAAATAGGCATTCTCATTATTTCTTGATAAGCATCCAGGATTTTATTCCTTATCTGCATTGTAAACTGCAAAGCTATATCTGCTTTTTCTGACGCGATCATAACCTGGTGTATGTTGTCGGTTTTGCCCATAGCAAAGGCTTCGTTCAAACGCTCTGCCTCCACTTGCAGATCGTTGACATTTTGAATTGCATCATTCAAATAATCAGCGAAGGAAACTCCTTTATTCTTCGTACTGTCGCCCGTATTCTGCGTATTCAGGTTTATTTGCTGACTAGGAAACTCTATTTTCATGGCTTTTCCTCCTATTGTGCTGTCCATATTTTATATGGTAATCGGCTGATTATGCTTTTCCTATCTCTAATGCCTTCATTGCCATACTCTTTGTAGAGTTGATGGCTGTTACATTGGCTTCATAAGCCCTACTGGATGAAATCATGTTAACCATTTCAGTCATAATATCCACATTGGGCATCTTTACATATCCCTTTTCATCAGCATCCGGATGTCCCGGGTCATATACCATCTTAAAGGGCGTCTGATCTTCGGCTATAGCTACTGCCTTTACGCCGGAACCCACAAACTGCTTGCTTGCATCATTGAGATACTGGCTGAAAGGCGCCTGCTTCTCCCCTTCCTGGAATACAACTACCTGCCTTCTGTAAGGTGTTCCGTTTGCTGTTCTTGTTGTATTAACATTGGCTATATTTTTTGATATGACATCCATTCTGAGTCTTTCTGCAGTCAAGCCTGATGCGCTAATATTTATTGAATTGAAAAATGACATAATTGCTACCTCCCTCCGTTAATTGCAAGCTTTATTCTGCTGAATTCTTTTGACAGCTGTGATATCAGAGCATTATACTTGATTGTATTTTTCGCAAGCTCTGCCATTTCAACGTCAATGTCCACATTGTTGCCATCCCTTCTCATAGAAGTGGCATCCTCCTGCACTATTTCAGGCGTTACGCTTTCTGCGGTATCCTTCCCAATTGGCAGGAACTTGCCGTCTTTTTTTATGCCTGATATCTGAAATTTATCCATTGAGTCCGAAAGCAGCTCTTCAAATCTGACATATGATTTCTTATATCCAGGTGTATTTACATTAGCAATATTGTTAGAAATAGTCTCATTTCTCAGCCAGGCTGCATCAAGAGCTTTTTCCATTATTCCCGTTTTGTTTGTTATACGGTCGATCATAACTGATACCTCCAATTCAATGCTCCAGCTGTGACATACCTACTTATGTTTCAAATAAGTATTATTCGACATAAATCTGTCTTTTCCTTTGTTTTTCCAATAATAATTGTATTTTTATAGCAAAAACTTTAAGACATTTTTCGTCACTCCTTTATACAATTTTATATATAATATATCGAAAAAAAAAGTTAAATTATATACTTGTTTATGCATAAAAAAAAGCGGCTAACGCCGCACTTTAAGCGGCAAATTCTTCTTCCAGATATTCCAAGCAAATCTTTTCCATTTTTTTAGATACGTTGAAATCACTGCCTTATAAG
>JBLNDG010000174.1:0-10530 GCA_050261415.1 Caulobacteraceae bacterium
CTGAACAACTCTATTATACTGGAAAGGTGATTTTTTTGTATAACACCTGTCGCGCACCCGCATAGCGGGTGGTTCATTGTTTCGCTGCTCCGCTAGCTCAACAGGCTAAAGCCCATAAATAAAAAAGTGGGGTTTTTATTTGAACTGACCCCACTTTTTATTATTAGTGGACATTCTACCAAAATAGAATCAGTCAAAAGCGAGGAGGCTCGATGCCTCAGAGCTTTTATTCTGCATTATCATTGTTTTTCATCCGCTTTCCCCAATTAGCCAGTACTTTAAGAGCCGGAATAAGCTCCTCTCCATTATCAGTCAGCGAATATTCAACCCGCGGCGGTACTTCCATAAATTGCTTCCTGCTTATGATATCATACATTTCCAATTCTTTCAGTGTCTGAGTCAGCATCATATTGGTAATTCCATGAATGTTCTTCTTTAATTCATTATATCGCATGGTTCCATTTTTATTTAACGCCCAGATTATAGGCAGTCTCCACTTTCCACCTATAAGATTTAAAGCAAATGTCAGGGGACAGTTGTCGAAGTTGCTTTTATATAATGCCTGGTCATTCATATTATCACTCCAATACTCAGTTTTTTCTTTCTTAAGCAGAAAAAACTGCATACTTGTCATAGTAACTGTAACTGATATAATGATATCAAAGTTGATTGGCCAATCAAACATGTTTTTCAATTTTTTTGAAAGGATGGTTAATATGAGTATCCACTATGAAGTTATTTCCGAAGATAATATCATCTATATTAAGGATCTGTGCAATGATTTAATGACTTATCAAAAATCCAAAGCGCATCTGCATCCTGAGTGGTTTGACAATATGTGTTTTGAAACCAGAGTGATTCCATCCGTCAAGAGTGCCAAAGCCAACTTTATAATAACAGCTAAAGATGATAATGAAATTGTCGGGTATGCATATAGCAACATTTCTCCAAAAAATACATACTCTGGCGGTTTTGCTACTCTTGAACCCGTAGACTTCTTCGACTTTGATTCTGTTAAAAGCGATGACGTAGGATGTCTCTCTCAGTTTTTTATAAAAGAGGGATACCGTAATATTGGCGTCGGCACAGTTTTATTCGAAAAGTCTATGGAATGGTTAAATTCATTTAGGTCAATAAATAATTTGTTTATCTTTGTATCAAACGGGAACGATAATGCGCTAAAGTTCTATCTGGGTAAAGGCTTCAAAATAAGCCATCAGATACTCAATGGGTTTATTACAGTATTAAGAAATATTTAAGCCTGAATAAATATGTTTATCAACGTAAATACAACTGCAGCCAGTGCAGCTGATATGGGGAGTGCGCGGTCTTTTCTTAAAAAACAATACCGCAACTAAAAAGCTGCGGTATTGTTTTTTTGTTTCTACTGGATCTCTATGCGGTTTTTCTTACTTACTCCAGATTCTCTCTTTGGAAGCAACATTGACAAAACACCATTTTCGAATTTGGCTGATATCTGGTCTTCAATTATGTTTTCAACATAGAAGCTTCTGCAGTAGCTTCCGCTTCTTCTTTCTTTTCTGATATAATTTTCTTTTTCTACATTATTCTCTTCATTCTTTACTATCGATATTGTAAGCACATCATTATTAAGCTCTACATTTATTTGTTCCTTCTTCACTCCGGGTAAATCAGCTTCAACAATGTACTCCTTTTCATTTTCCCTTATATCCACCCTGATTTGTCCATCACCAGCGAACCAAGCGGGCATAAATGAATCACCGAAGAAATTATCGAATAAATTGTCTATGTTGAAAACATCCTGAGGCCTGTTTGCCAAACCCTTGCTTTTTCTACCGTATGGTACTAAGAACATAAAAAACACCTCCATAAAATCAGTCAATACCAATCAATGTTTTTGACTTTGACTTTCTTTGACCTTTGTTTATATTATCTAATATTTATTACCTAGTTTCAATTGTCAAGAATTACTATTATCTTCGATAGCTGGTAACAGTAGCCGTTTTTTTGAATTTACATTCTCACTTTTCAAAATATCTCTCTATTTCTTTATATTTATAGGCATTATATCCGCCTGTTATACTATGAGAGAGTTCCCAAATAATCTTATTGAGTAACGATACCATGGTAATCATATTTCAGTTTGATCTGGAACTGGCTCCCCCCTCGACCGTTCCTGTAAAGCCAAAAGGCTCGATAATATAAAAATGCCGGAGAGTCTCCTCCAGCATTCCATTACGTTGAGCTATTATGATCCTTTAAACAGACTTCGTCGACTGCCCGACTATCAATTCTCCCTGAAAGGTTCTATGCTGTGCTGATTTTTTCTTGTTGATTACATCAAACAAAATCCTGATAGTTTCCTCTGCCATCTCTTCTACCGGCTGCTTTATCGTAGTAATTGACGGATTGTAATAATGAGCTATATCCAGGCCGTCAAAACCGGCTACAGAATAATCCTCCGGTATTCTTTTGCCTGCATCGAAAATTGCCTTGCATGCACCTATTGCGACACTGTCACATATTGCATATATCGCAGTAAAATCTTCTCCCGAAGCCAACAGCTCTTTAGTCATTTCATAGCCATTCTCCATAGAATAACCATCAATTCCATCTCTCGTAAACCTTATAAGATTGTCATTTATATAAATAGTATTTTCTCTCATGGCATTCATGTATCCGTCCAGCCTCAGTTTGCCAATGCTTTCATCATCCCTAGAAGCGGCAAGAATTGCTATTTTTTTATGTCCCAGCTTGCACAGGTAATCAACCATCTTATAGCTTTCCATAAAGTCATCCACAGAAACAGATGAGCAGATTGATTCATCAAGTTTTTGCGTAGTTCCAATGGTACTCAGTACAAAAGGCACCTTTAACTGTTTAAGTTTCTCTTCAGAATGGGAAAAATACCCTCCCAGAAAAACGATACCCTTTAATTTCTTTTCTTTGACCAGTTCTATCGCAACGTCGATTTCATCTTCCTTATTCTCAACACGCTGTAATATAAAAGAGTACTTGTTTTTCTTAATTTCTTCTTCAAAGGTTTTAATCATATTAGTGAAAAAAGGGTTTGAAATACCTTTAATCAGCACTGCTATTGCATCGGAATCCGACCTTTTCAAGTTGCGGGCACTATTATTAGGAATATAGTTATGCTCCTTGATAATCTGCATGATCATTGTTTTGGTTTCTTCATTTATATCAGGATGGTTATTAATAGCCCTGGACACTGTACTGACACCCACACCGCATAATCTTGCAATATCTTTAATTGTAACTGCTTCCATAAACACCATCCTCTCGTTTCTTCACCATATGATTATAGCATATTTATCTTTCGTAAGTTGCTGTAACCTTCTTTATTCTCCTTACCAAATCATCCGTAATTTCATTCTCCAGCAGGCGCCACTTCCAATTGTCACCCACCGTCGAGGGCTTATTTATTCTTGCTTCATTGCCCAGGCCTAAATAGTCCTGAATTGGAATAATAACCAAGTCTGCAACACTGGCAAGTGCCAGCCTTATAAACTTCCAATGTATGTCGTTTTCCTTTTCAACGTCTATATCCAAATAATCAATGGCCAGTTGTTTATCCTCTGTATTAAGGTTTTTATACCAGCCTACGATAGTTTCGTTATCATGAGTGCCGGTATATACAACGCAATTTCTATCATAGTTATGTGGAGAATAATCGCTTTTCTCCCTTGAATCGAAAGCAAACTCCAATACCTTCATACCTGGATAACCGGTCTTTCTTACAAGCTCCAAAACGCTCTCTGTGAGAAATCCCAGATCCTCAGCGATTATATCCAGCTTGCCCAATTGCCTGTTTAATTCTTTAAAAATGTCATAACCGGGGCCCTTTTGCCAGCTCCCTTTTTCAGCCGTAATAGAGCCATATGGAATGGAATAGTACTCATCAAATCCTCTAAAATGATCCACCCGTACTACATCATACAGCTTGAAGCAATAAGCAATCCTTCTGATCCACCAGGCATAAGAAGTTTTTCTATGATACTCCCAATCATATAGGGGATTGCCCCATAATTGTCCTGTCGGCGAAAAAGCATCAGGAGGGCATCCTGCTACAGCAATCGGATTCATATTTTCATCAAACTGGAAGAGCTCAGGGTTAGCCCAGGCATCTGCACTGTCAAAGGCAACATAAATAGGAATATCTCCAATAATTCTAATACCGCACTTATTGGTAAAATCCTTCAATTTTGACCATTGCTGAATGAACATGAATTGTTGAAACTGATAGAAAGCAATTTCATCTGCGTACATATCCTTGAACCTTTTCATTGCAGCCCGTTCTCTCATCCTAATATCATCATCCCATTGGCTCCAGCTTCTGCCTGAAAAATGATTCTTAACTGCCATATATAGGGCATAATCCTCCAACCAGTAAGCATTATCCTTAATGAACTGCTGAAACTCCTTGCTTTCACTAATGTTGCTTCTCTCAAAAGCAGTTCTTAATATTTTAAACTTTGACAAGTATATTTTCTCATAATCGATATATCGGTCATTCTGTCCAAAATCATAAGCCTCACATTCTTCCCTAGTTAGGTATCCTTCGTTTATCAATGTTTCCAAATCAATAAAATAAGGATTACCTGCAAAGGTAGAAAAGGATTGATAAGGCGAATCACCATATCCAGTAGGGCCTAAGGGCAGAATCTGCCAATAGCTTTGCCCAGCCGTCTTTAAAAACTCTATGAATTTATAAGCATTTTTCGAAAATGCTCCTATACCATACTTTGATGGCAAACTTGCAACCGGCAATAATATCCCGCTTTTTCTCATTTCTGCACCCCTAACAGCAAAGCTTTGTCATATATATTATCCCTTGACAGCTCCTGCTACAATACCTTTAACAATGTATTTCTGACATGTAAAATAAAATACTATAATAGGAACAATCGCTAGCACCAATACTGCCATCATAGCCCCCATATCTACTGAACCATAGCCGCCCTGCAGGTACTGAATAGCAATTGGAATTGTCTTGTATTCACTACCAATGAGCAAATATGGCAACAAAAAGTCATTCCAAATCCACATAGTATTTAATATTGCAACCGTTATTGCTGTTGGTTTCAATATCGGGAATACTACTAAAAAGAATGTCTGTATCGGATTACATCCGTCTATCTCTGCTGCTTCTTCTATTTCAAGAGGAATGGATTTGATAAAGCCGGCAAATAGAAATACCGACAATCCCGCAGCAAAGCCGAGATAAATTATTATAATACCCAATGGATTATCCAAGTGTGCCATATTAGCTGCTTTAGTCATAGTAAACATAACCATTTGGAAAGGTACAATCATTGAAAATGCAAATAAATAGTATATCGCTTGAGTAAGCTTGCTCTTAACCCTAGTAATATACCAAGCCGCCATTGAAGTAAAAAGGAGTATTACCAAAACAGATGATACAGTGATGAACAAAGACCAGCCAAAAGCTTGTGTGAAGCCAGTCTTGGTTATACCACTAACATAGTTTTTTAAACCGACAAAGGTTTGATTATTTGGAAATGCGAAAGGGTTATCGCTGATAAAGAATTTACCTTTAAAAGAGTTCATCAGCACTACAAGAATAGGAGATAAAAATGCTATGGTTAATATTAGTAAAATCGTAGACAATAGATTGTTTATTAACTTTGAACCTTTCATCAGCTCTCTACCTCCTTGCTTCTAGTGAAAATCAGCTGCGAGAATGCTATAACTGCAACCAGGATAAAGAATAATACTGCTTTCGCCTGGCCTACCCCTTCCCAGCCCATTCTACCATAGAAGGTATCAAAAATATCCAAAGCCAGCATAGCTGTCTTCCTGGCTGGTGCACCCGCTGTAAGGGCAAAATTCTGGTCGAACAATTTAAAGGAATTTGATATTGTCAAAAACAAACAAATTGTGATGGATGGCATAACCATTGGTATTATGACATTGCGCAATACTTTAAACGGACCTGCGCCATCAATTTTTGCCGCTTCAATCAAATCCGTCGGTACATTTTGTATCCCTGCTATATAGATAATCATCATATATCCAATGAGCTGCCAGTTCATCAGTATCACTAATCCCCAGAAACCATACTTGGGATCGACGGTCAAAGTTACTCCAAACTTATACAGAACACCGTTAATTAATATCTGCCATATATAGCCTAATACTATACCGCCTATCAGGTTGGGCATAAAGAATACTGTCCTGAATAAATTCGAGCCCTTGAGTCCCCTGGTAAGCAGCAATGCCAGTGAAAAGGCAAGTAAATTAATTGATACGACAGATACCAATGTAAACTTGCCGGTAAACAATAATGCATTTAAAAAATCTTCATTTTCAAAGGCTCTGACGTAGTTGCTCAAACCAACCCATTTAGCATCCAATACCGTTGTAAATTTAGTAAAAGATAAATACATGCCTGATATAAATGGGATTAAGAAAGCTATAAAAAATGCCAATAATGTAGGGAGGGCAAAAACAGGAAAATAATACTTCAATCTCTTTTCCACATTATCTTCTCCTAATTTTAATTTTAAAATGGTGAGCCGGAGTTGATTCTCAGGCTCACCATTGCTGTAACCACTTAGTAAACCGACTATTTTGCTTTCTCAGATGCCCAGTTGTCTTTAACAAGAGTTACAACTTCGTCCCATGTCTTGTTGCCCTGAGCATATTCCAATAATGCTGCACCAAAATTGTCCTTGAATTCCTGGCTTGGGAATGCTGCGAATGTCCATGCTACTGAAGTTGCACCATTGTTCATCCAGTTCATTACTTCCTTTGCCAATGGGTCTGCAGGCTTTTCATTATCATTGAACGTATTGAACGGAGCTATGAAGCCCAAATCCTGAGTTACGTATTTCTTTCCCTTTTCGCTTGAGAAGAGCCATTCGAGGAATGCAACAGATGCATCCTGCTTTTCTTTTGAAACCTTTCCGTTTATTGCAAAGTAGTTTTCTGTACCAATAGCTAGGCCTTGATTTTCTTCACCTGCTACGCCTGTGTATAATGGCATGAACTTTATATCTTCTTCCTTAACTGTGTTGCCCTCAACGTTTTTAATCTGCGACCAAGCCCAGTTTCCGTTCTGAACCATAGCTACGTTGCCAAGTGCAAATTCAGCCATGGAATCGTCAACTGACTTGCTGCCCAAAAGCTTTTTGTTTGTTATTGAATTGTTGAGGTATAAATCGAACAGGTTCTTGAAATTGTTTGCATATTTGAATTCAATCTTATCTGCTGCCAGGCCTGCCAATACTGTATTATCAAACTGGGTGTTATCCTTGAATTCATAGTAGAACGGAATATTTGCCAGGTGAGTCTGCCATCTCCAGTCTTCACCTTTTTTCAGGGATGTGGATGCGAATACGCCCTTTATTCCTAACTGGGCCTTATGCTTTGTCATGTCTTCAACAACCTGCTTCAAAGTACCGAAGTTCTTGATTTCAGCTGCTGAATTGATTGATACTGCTTTGTCACTCAAAGCAAAATATTTCTTCATTATTGAGTCATTGTATATGATTCCGTAGCCTTCTACAACGTATGGAATGCCGTAAACACCTTCGCCGCTCTTTACTGCCAGGCTCTTATCTGACAAGTAACTGTAAAGCTTAGTGTCTTTCAGATCTGCTGTATAGTCCTTCCAGTTCTGATAGCCAACGGGACCGTTGATCTGGAATATTGTCGGAGCATCAGATTTAGCTATTTCTGACTTAAGGGTTGTCTCGTATGTATTTGCCGCTGCTGTAACAACCTTCACCTTAACTCCGGTTTCTGCTTCGTAATCCTTAGCAATTGAATCGTATATCGGTGCAATCTCAGGTTTAAAGTTCAGGAAATAGATTTCCTTCGCTGCTTCCTTTGTCGGAGCTGCTTGACTCTGATCCGTGTTTGCCGCCGGAGCACTGCTGCATCCAGCCAGTATGGCTGCAGCCATCACTACACACAGCACTAGACTTGCAAGTCTTTTTTTCATAAAATTCCCCTCTCCCTTTACATTTTTATTTTGTTCCGATACCCCGCGATAACCGACTTTTTTGTTTCGGTAACGTTATCGGTATCGTTTCCAATCGCCTCAATTTGATGATAGCATATTATTCATAAATTTACAATATGTTTAAATAATTTTCAAAACTTAATAAAATATTTATAGCATCACATGACTTGGATGTAGGTGCCGGATGCATTAATAGTCAAGTTATTGCACACGGCACCTATATCGATTAGTATATCATTTATTCCGCCTGGCACATATCTATTTAAATGTCAGTTGAGGAGCCGGCACCTCAGTGATTATGAAATCCTTAAACTGTGAAATATTGAATTTCAGTATGCCGTCTTTATATTCCGTTTCTTTGATTTCTTCAAATGCTCCATCCTGATTTATCTGATAAGCATACAATTTAGGCTTCTTAATATCACTATTAATTTTTACAGTAATATCACCCTGCAGTATGTCATCAGGCAGGTTGCAATTCAAGCTGTAAACCATATATTCAACGTTCTTGAGCTTATTGGCTAAAGCTTCCCATGCGGTTGCTTTTTCAGGATCATTGCAAGCATTGATAATGATTCCCGTAGTACCGCTTTGAGAAATTGCGTTTTCTACTTCCGAAGGGTTGTTTATGACAAAGTTTATATTCCCTCTCTCAATCACAGGTTTTACATTGTTTTGAGCCGCTGCCGGGAATACAGACTTCAAAACCTCTTCAACCCTGGATGACATTACTACTTCCATGCCTTTGTTTTCAGGCTTTAAAATGTTGTCTATAATTTCAACAGTATAAGGCGGAATTTCCCTTTCCGGTACAGCATATGCAGGGTCGTAACCGGCTTTTAACAGTTCATTGTCAACCCTCAACTGTTGATATCCGGTAACAAGGACCGCTCCGGATTCTCCCGGTATGCTTATATTTATTTTATTACCGGTTACAGTATATTCAGAACCGCTTATTGCATCAGTAAGAACAGTTCCGTCTGTAATGTGGCTTACCTTGACCTCCAGAGCATCCAGTTGGTCAGCGCCCCTGTTAGCCACGATAAGTGCTGCATTCCCAGTCTCATCGTATCTTTCATAAGCCAGGACATCGTTGTTTTCTGCATATACCGGTGCGATATCACCTGATTGAAGCACCGGATAAGAGTTTCTGATATTTCCATAAGCAGCATAAGCCATCAGAGTGCTTTCGTCGCCTTTCCCCCAGGCCATTGCCCTTCTGTCATCCGGATCCTTTGCTCCTATCATTCCAAGTTCGTCACCATAATAGATCGTAGGCACTCCGGGATATGTCATCTGGAGCAAGGGAACGATCTTCTGAAGGCGTCTTGCCCTTTCAGTGGGTTGAGGAGCCAGTACCGCATCATTTCTGTCCTTTATTATTCCGTCCAAAGCAGACAGTATCCTCTCTGTATCATGGGAGTCAATCAGATTCAGCATCGCCTCAAAGGCTTCTTCCGGATACTGCTCCCTGATAAGTTCCAGCTGATTCATGACTTCCTTGCCGGAAACACCATCCCTCAGATAGCTGAGCAAAGCATTCCTGTATCTGTAGTTCATTACGGAATCATACATGTCACCCAACAAATACCTTGATGCGTCGGTCCATATTTCCCCTATGATAACGTTATCTCCTGCAGCTTTTACGATATCCCTGAAATACTGCCAGGTCTCATCGGACATTTCATTGGCTACATCCAGCCTGTATCCGTCTGTTCCCTGTTCAAGCCAATACTGGGTGCTGTCCTCAACTATCTCACCCTTCCAGGTTGTCAGATTGAGTTCAGATCCATCCAGTGACTTTATTACCGGCATTGAATCATAGCCCCACCAATCCTCATAGCGGTAGTGCTGCTTTTCTTCGGGAAGAGTTGCACCGTCTACATCCGTAGTATCCCATTCGTTGTAAACATTGAACCAGTCCTTGTAGTGCAGGTCAGTTATGCTCATATTTGCAAAATGCTCTACGGCACTCTGTTCTGCTTCAGCCTGGGATATACCCTCATTCACCAGGTCATAGACGTATTCCCAAAACTGGTATGCGCCCAGGGGTTTTCCCGGAGCCATATACTTCCCATATCTGTCGAAGTATAATGAATCGTCCGATACATGGTTAAAGACCCCGTCTATTACCAAATGCATATCTCTCTTATCCAGTTCAAGGACCAATTCCTTAAACTCCTCCGGAGATCCGAGAAGTCTATCCAAGCCTTGGTAATTGGTTGTATCATACCTGTGGTTGGATACGGATTCCGATATCGGGTTGAGATAAAGCACGTTGACTCCAAGCGCCTTTAGATAATCCAGTTTTTGCGATACTCCCGCTATATCCCCGCCATACATCTCATTTGTATAAATTCTATCCCCGACAGTTCCCCCCGTTTTCTATATACTCATCCAGATCTTCCGCTTCAAGCCTTAAATCATAACCACCCGTCCAACGGGTGGTTTGCACTAAGGCTATAAGCCTTTTTTACCGGCCAGCGCCTAAAGACGCTGGCTTTCACTTTGTTCAAGCCACTACGGCATTGCCACTTTTG
>JBLNDG010000175.1:0-8993 GCA_050261415.1 Caulobacteraceae bacterium
GCTCATTGTCAAGAGGATCGTGGAATAAATGCGGAAACTCAGTACATTTTTCACTTATCAATGTGCAATTTTACCTTGATAGTGTCTTGAGGCGTTTTTCATACGCTACTTTACACTATCATTATATTATATATCACATATTACTATTGTGATAGACTATTTATACATATATAACTCACAAACAGTAAAAACTGGATACCTGCTTTTTCCGGTGCTATAATATTACTGTATTATTATTTATGGGAGGGGTTTATATGATTGATATGCAATATGTGCTGGGTGTCCTGAAAGAGCTATGCAATACTGCCAGCCCTTCTGGTTACACTAAAGACGCTCTAAAGCTGCTGGAGAGGGAATTTAAGAAAATTGGCCTGCCTGTTTCATATACAAACAAGGGCGCACTTGTTTCATGTATAGAAGGAAAGAATAAAGGCATCAGAAAGGTTCTGGCTGCACATACCGATACACTGGGCGGGATGGTCAGGCAGATAAAGGATAACGGCAGAATTTCCTTTTCCAATGTAGGGGGTTATGCCGGAAACTCTATAGAGTGTGAAAACTGCAAAATACATACTTCAGACGGCAGGCTATATACCGGCACCATATACTCGATAAAACCTTCCGTTCATATTCACGACGATGTGAGCACACTTGAACGGAACCTGGACAACATGGAAATAGTTTTGGATGCAAAGGTATTCTCAAAAGAGGATGTTTCCAAACTCGGAATTGAAGTGGGCGACTTTATTTCCTTCGATTCAAGGTTCACAGTTACCGAAACGGGCTTTGTCAAATCAAGGCATCTTGACGATAAGGCGGGAGTTGCAATTACACTCGGAGCACTCAAATGCATGAAGGAAAATAATATTGTTCCCAAGGACTCGATACAAATCCTGATTACCAATTATGAAGAGGTCGGGCATGGTGCATGCTTCGGTGTGGACCCTGATGCTGCAGAAATGCTTTGCATAGACATGGGGGCTCCCGGAATCGGGCAGAATTCGGATGAGTACTCCGTTTCAATTTGCGCCAAAGACAGCGGCGGCCCGTATGATTATGAGTTCAGAACCAGGCTGGTTGAACTGGCTAAGAAAAATAATATTGACTACAAGCTCGATCTATACCCGAGGTATGGTTCGGATGCATCAGCAGCCCTTAAAGCTGGTGCAAGTGTAAGAGCAGCTTTGATCGGTCCTGGCATATACGCATCCCATGCTTATGAGCGGACCCACTCGGATTCGATAAAGGCAACTGCTGAGTTATTGGTTGCATATATGCAGGAATAGTCAAAAAGCCTGGGATTTTTAGTAATTCCAGGCTTTTATTTTATTTACTTATTCTACAAGCTGTAAGAAGTCAATTCTTCGCAATAACTGCACTTGTAGTATATCTTGCCGTTTGAATGAGCCAGCTTGAATTTAGGGGTCACATATTCATCAAAGTTGCTTACACACCTTGGGTTCTTGCATTTGAAAAGTCCCTGTACCTCAGTCGGTATGTTTGTATTCATCTTGTTCACTATCTTGTTGTCCTCGATTATGTTCACAGTTAGTCCGGGATCAATAAGACCAAGCATTGTCAAATCAACGTCTATTTTGTTTTCGATTTTTATTATATCCTTGCGCCCCAGTTTATTGCTGGGCACATTGATAAGCAACACTACAGGGAAGTCCGCATCTCCGAGCTTCAGCTTTTCAAAGATTTTCATGCCGTTTCCTGCTGTTATATGGTCGATTACTATTCCACAGTTAATACTATTTACAGTTAACATTCAAATCCACCCCCAACAGAAGCGCCATAAGCGCCATTCTTACATAAATTCCGTACTCCGCCTGTTTGAAATAAACCGCTCTCTTGTCAGCATCCACATCGTAGCTTATTTCATTAACTCTGGGCAGCGGATGCATAACCAGCATATCCTCTTTCGAATTTTTAAGCTTGCTCCTGTTCAATATATAGCTGTCCTTAAGCCTCATGTAGTCAGCTTCGTTGAAGAACCTTTCCCTCTGTATTCTTGTCATGTACAGTATATCAACATCGTTTATAACTTCCTCAAGGCTTTCTGTCTCATATATGCTTATATCGTACTTTTCCATGAGTGTTGACTTCAGGCTTTCCGGAAGCTTTAATTCCGCCGGTGATACAAGCACGAATTTTGACCCTTCATACCTTGAAAGTGCGCTTATTAATGAATGTACAGTCCTACCGAACTTTAAATCCCCGCAAAATGCGACTGTCAGGTTATCAAGTTTTTTCTTGTATCTTCTTATTGTCAATAAATCTGTAAGTGTCTGGGTCGGATGCTGGTGGCCGCCATCTCCGCCGTTTATAACCGGTGCCGATGAAAATTCCGAGGCAAGCTTCGGAGCTCCTTCCTTCGGGTGACGCATAACAACTATATCTGCATACGTACATAATACCCTTATTGTGTCAGCTATACTCTCCCCTTTTGATACGGAGCTTGTGCTCGCATCCGAAAAGCCGAGGACTGAGCCTCCCATTCTGAGCATTGCTGATTCAAAGCTGAGCCTTGTCCTTGTACTTGGCTCGTAAAACAGTGTACCAAGTATTTTGCCCTTGCATATGCTTACATAGGCATCCCTGTTTTCGATCATTTTGTCAGCCAAATCAAAAACTTCATTCAGCTCTGAAATTGTAAAGTCACCGGGGTCGATCAGATGTCTTCCTTTTAAACTCATTTTTCTTCCTCCTTTTTAGTCTCACCGGACTATGTTAAAGGTACTTTAACCATTGCACGAAAAATCCATGCAGTTTGGGCAATAAAATCAGGCATAAAAAAACCTTCCTGCCTGTGGGCATGAAGGTTTAAATTGACCATCACAAATCGAACTATCATACCTTACTAGCCTCACAGGACTAAATTAAAGGTTATCGTTTTTATAAAGATAACATATAACACCGGACGTTGTCAACATAAATTTATCAGAGTGCCCGAAATATTTGTTTGCTAAGTTATTTCTACACTATTATATAGATATTATTTCTCTTATTGCTACTTTGATGCCACGATAAACATTTTTAACTTTTTTTCAAATTACTCCCTAAATCAATTTTGGGCTTGCGAATTATATATCAAAAGGCTCCTATTAAGGCAGTTTACAGCCGCATTAAAGGAGACCAGTTTTAAAACGCATTTGCGTGAATCAGATCCAAAAGCTTATAAAAGAAAAGAATTAAGGAGGAAACCACATGTTGAAGAAAAAATTGATTTCACTAGGGATTGCAACGGTCTTTGCACTTTCTTCCCTAGCAACACCAGTATTCGCAGCAGATTTAAAAGTAGCTGCCAACACCGGTAAAGTACAGATTAAGCTTAACCCCGGTAAAGGCAATGGAAAAAGCAACGGAAACAAAAACGGGTGGAACAAAATCCAATTCAGTGATTTAGATGATGTAAAATGGGCTTTGAATGCCATAGAAAAACTTACCGGTAAAGGCATACTTAATGGTATAGGCCAGAACAAGTATGCACCTAAAGGCAATGTAAGCCAACTGGAAGCTATAGCCTCCGTGCTAAAGCT
Organism: Caulobacteraceae bacterium; assembly: GCA_050261415.1. GTDB lineage: Bacteria > Bacillota > Clostridia > Lutisporales > Lutisporaceae > JBLNDG01. Next base: position 3,543 of record JBLNDG010000175.1, read on the forward strand.
AACCGGTGACAATGAAGAAATTTCAAAATACAGCAGCACAAATCACCCTGACTATAGGGGGATCAAACCAAACTGGGGTCTTGGTTATATATATATGGCAATAGAAAAGAAAATACTTCTTCCTGAAGAGCTTGCAAGCTTTAATCCAAATGCTCCTGCAAAACGCCATGAAATAGCAAAGTATATATTAAGAGCACTTGACAAGACAGATGAAGCATTGAGCTACATGGATGAAAACCTTCCATTCAGTGACAGCAGTGCGGTTCCAAAGGATTCAGTCGGCTATGTATTCCTTGTAAATGAACTGGGAATCATGACCGGTAACAATAATGCCTTCAGGCCTATGGCTTCAATAAGCAGAGCCGAACTGGCAGTTATCCTTGACAGGGCCGACGGTACTGTCGCACTTCCGGATACTGATACAAGAAAGAACAATATTGTCTTTCTCTCAGCAAATGTGAATGACAATGAAATAACCGTTCAGGAAAAGGGCAAAACAGTTACTTATGATGTGCATGAAGATGTACCGGTATATAAGGATAAAGCATTCAAAACAATTAATGACCTTGAAAAAGGCGATGTTCTCCAGCTCATATTCGGCGAAGACAAACTTGTAGTGTTCATAGATGTACTTAAGGATGCGGGTGACGCTATACACGAAGATGAAATATCAATAACCCCAGTTGCTTACAACAACCTTTCCGACATACTGCAGGAACAGGTTGATTACCTGAAGCTTACAGATAACTACAAGGCATACAAATACGACAACTACATCTACCTCATTGCTTCCATGGGCAAAAAGAACACAGGCGGTTATAATATCGACATAGAAAATGCCTATAAGCTAGAAAATACTAACGGAGAATATACAGTAAAAGCAGTCGTTGATACACATGAGCCTACATCAACCGCAGTTGTTACGGATGCAGTAACATACCCATACAGCGTAGTAAGGTTCAGATACTTTGACAATATAAACACTGTAAAATTTGTTGACAAGGACGGCGCTGACCTTGAAGAGGTATCAGTTGTATCCCTTGATAAAGCTGATACTACTGTAAAAGGAACTATTGATTATATCAACACAAGCAGCAGAACAATCAAAGTTGAAAAATCAAACGGTTCAATAGTATCATACTCTGTACCCAGCAATACAGAAATAATCCTTAACGGATCTGATGCACAGTTATCCGATCTGGATGAAGGCATGAATGTTGAGCTTGAAATCACCAGCGGCAAAGTTACAAAGATAACTGCCAATGATGAGCTTGATAATGTATCCTTCGAAGCCGTTGATTACAGCAATCTCCCTGGAAGATTGCAGGATCAGGTTGATTACCTGAAGCTTTCAAAGAATTACAAGGCATTTGAATATGACAACTATATATACCTTGTTGCTACTATGGGCAGAAAGAGCACAGGCGGCTATGATATCAGTGTGAACGACGTTTACAGGATGGAAAGCAGCAACAACCATTACACAGTAAAGGCTGTTGTAGAAACAAGCAATCCTGCTTCCGGTTCATACAACACACAGTCAATAACTTATCCTTACACTGTTGTCAGATTCAGTTCATTTGACAATATCGACAATGTAAGATTTGTAAACGAAGATAATTCCAAGCTTGCAGAAGTAAAGCCGGTTGACCTCAATGAAATCACATCTGTTGAAGGCACAATAGACAGTTTGAATGCAAGCACCAGAGCAATCAAAGTTAAGAAATCAAATGGCTTTGTTGTATCTTTCACAGTTCCCAGCGATGCTAAAATTATTGTAAACGGTAATGAAGAAAACTTCTCTGACCTGGTAAAAGGCATGAATGTAAAAGTAGAAATTGCAGATGAAAGAGTATCAAGAATAACTGCTGAAGATAATCTTACAGAAGTTACAGGTACACTTACAGGCATAAGCTTAAGCAGCTCAGAGAATAAAATAACAGTAAAGGTAGGCAGCTCATATAAAACATATACAGTAAATGATGATGTAAAAATAACTATAGACGGAAATACATCAGACCTGGGACATCTCACTATAAACAGTGAATTAAAACTGACATTCTCTAATGGCCTCCTTGTTGAAATAGAGAAATAGCAGAGTCAATCATTGATTCTATCAAATCCACTCAGAGCAGTCTTAATGACTGCTCTCTTTTTATTTTATTCTCTCTTTTTCTGCTTTCACAGAAATATTGTACTTGCAGTCTAAATAAGATATTAATATCCGATGCAAACATTAAGGGAGAGGATCAGTATGAAAAAACTCACATACATTCAGGGAGCCTTTATTCTGACCTTTACAAATCTCATAACCGGATCGTTGTCCTTTGTCTATAGGATTTTTCTATCAAAAGCCATAGGTTCTGAAGGTATGGGAGTTTATCAGCTAGTATTTCCCCTCTACTTATTCTTTATCACCCTGGTTTCCGGAGGAATCACAACGGCCGTATCCAAACTGGTAGCTGAACAGGGCGCCCGCCGTAATTACAGCAACATATTTAAAATCATAAAAGTATGTACCTTTCTTCTCGGAGCATGGAGCTTCACACTCTGTATTCTCATATTTTCAAATGCAGAGTATCTGTCCAGCTATATTCTGAAGGATTCAAGAACTATGTTCTCTATAATGGTATTTACCCCTGCAGTATTCTTCATTTCACTTTCTGCAATACTCAAGGGATATTTCTTTGGGCTTCAGGATGTTAACCCTCCTGCTGTGATAGATATTCTTGAAAAGCTTATACGGCTTTTTGGGCTGCTGTTAACAACATATTTCCTATTACCCTATGGTATAGAATACGTGTGTGCAGGAGCCCTGGCAGCAATGGCTGTGGGAGAAATGATCAGCTATGTTCTTCTGTTCTTTTCATATAGAATCAGGAGAACAGGCCAGCCTTCATTTGGGAAAACAGATTCAACGGTTTACATTATGGGAAGCGTATTAAGAATTGCCGTGCCGCTCTCAATAAGCGGTGCTCTGTCAACAATATTGGATATGGTAAGCGCGGTATTGATACCAATGCAGCTCCGGGCAGCAGGTTATAGCAATTCAAGCGCTCTTTCCCAGTATGGTGAGCTCACAGGTATGGTGCTGCCCCTTGCCTTCTACCCGTTCATAATTGTATCATCACTTGGCATCACACTAGTGCCGGCAATCACATCATCCTTTGCAGGGCATAATTGGGTAGCTCTTAATAAAAAGTGTAATGACTCATTAAAAATCACATCAACGGTAGGATTTGCAGCTACTGCGCTTTTTATCATTTTTCCATGGGAGCTTTCCAGGATATTCTTCAATTGCCCCGATGCAGGTAAAATGCTATATTGGATGGCTTTCCTATGCATATCTGAATACTGGCAGGCCACCTTATTTGCAATCTTGAACGGTGTCGGCATGCAAGCCATTGTGTTAAAAAACTCTATTGTAAATATAATAATAACTATTCTATGCTGCTATTTCCTTATTCCGTTACCATCCATAGGAATATACGGCTGCATTATAGGTTATGCCGCAAGCTCAATACTGATAACTCTATGGAATATTTCAGCGCTCAGAGCTGTTTCCCAGATACATATTGACTATAGGAATACATTGATTAAACCCTTTATTGCGTTTGCGGGAATGTACATAATTGTAAAATGCTGCAATACCATACTGGTCCTCAACGGTATTGAGAAAAGCAATATGATAATATCAAGCTTCACAGGCTTCATTTTCTTCTTCATAGCTCTTATTACCACCGGTACTTTTACCACTAAACAGCTTAAGAACACCCTGTCTATAAAATAAAAATTCAGCCCTCTCGGTCCTGCACTGAACCTGCTTCAAGACACCCTTGTAAAGTGCAAAATATCCTACCAGTATCAGGCTTAGGGTCGGAATGAATATAACTGCGTCAACCATTCCATGCACTATTATTCCGGCAATTCCTGCCAGGAAGCCTTCAACCACAGCTGCCTCCTCTGATTCCCCAAGCTCTCCAAGTATTTTACATCCATCCATTATATTTTTTACTATAAGATATATGAATGCCGCCAACCCTGCGGCTCCCATTTCAGCCGCAACCTGCAGGAATATATTATGACTGTGCAATACAATTTTAAATAGCTTGTCCGAACCGCCGGAAAGGAAATACCACGTCGTACCTATCCCATTGCCCAGAATTGGTCTTTTCAAAAACATCTGTACAGCAGATTTCCAGATCTCAAGCCTGTATAGGCTGCTGCTGTCCTTGTAAACAATTGCTACATCTGCTCTGTTAAGGTTCCCGGTTGTATTTATTAATGCAAATAAGGCTATTACTGTAAACAGGTATACCAAAACACCCTTCCTTCGCTTTAAGAGATATAATGTAAGCATGGCTGCGCAGAAAGCGGCAAAACCCCCTCTTGAATAAGTAAGCAGCAAACATATGGACGATAGCAGTATGCTAAGGGTAAGAAGCTTGTCCTCCCATATTCCCTTGAATTTTGCAATTGAAAAAGAAAGGTTTAGCGCAAGATAACCCGCAAAAACATTAGGATTTGATAAGGTTGAATAAATCCTGACCAGTTCCCCGAATGCCTGCTTATCAACCCAACTTGCATTTATGTTTATATTTCCTGAGAAAAACTGGTATAACCCATATATAGATGCCAGGATGCAGGTTATGTTCAGCAGCCTGTAACATAACCGCCAATCCATGTTTTCGAATTCCACTGCAAGAATAAAATATAATGCCAGGTTCAGGCCGATAAGCACGCCTGCTCCCAAGCTTAACAGTATTGCCCTGGAGAACATGACAGATAATACTATACATAAAAACATTGGTAAGGCCGATCTGCTTTCAGTTATCTTACCAAGGAACTGCCTTGATTTGCGTGCCTCAATCAGGAGTATCAACGCAGCCAGCACCCCTAGATAGGCTGCTGCAGGAAGCAGCACGGACATTGCAAGTACCATGAGCAAACACAATTTTAATGCATTTGATTTCATAAATATTCCCCATCTATATGTTTTGCACTAAACATCTTACGTTGAATTCATACAATGCAAAACATTTTCCTTGATTCATATGTCGTGAAAAGTACATAATTGATAACACAAAACCAGACGTTTCAACTGGTTTTGTATGATAAATCTTTTTCACAACATATATTAAAGTAATTAACTCTTACATTATAAAGCTTAAGGCCAATGATTACAACCAAGCATAATCGGATAGGAGGCTACTAATTAATTTAGTAGCCGACCTTCCAGTCGAGTAGCCCGTAGGATTTTCACCAGCAGGCTCTCACGGAACCGTACTTGAATCTCTCAATTCATACGGCTCTTATCATTCACCTTATGGGATTATCCCGAGAGCCCAATGCGGAAACATGTTGGGCTCTCTTTTTGCAAGCTCCCTTAACCACTCATTCGCTTTTCTTCGATGATTTCTAAAACGTTTGAATTTACACATAGCCCATTTT
>JBLNDG010000176.1:0-12690 GCA_050261415.1 Caulobacteraceae bacterium
GATTATGTATGGGTATCGTTTCTTTTTCGAGTTTCGGTTGCTGGATGCCAACGGGATTACAGTAGTATACTCCAATCCCAGAGGGAGCATGGGATATGGCCAGGCTTTCACTGCTGCTATCTGCGGCGAGTGGGGCAAAAAGGACTTCAAGGATATTATGAAAGCTATTGAAGGGGCTGTCGCTCAAGGAGGTATAGATTCTTCACGGCTTGGAGTAGCAGGTGGAAGTTACGGTGGTTTTATGGTGAACTGGATCGTGGGACATACCGATCGCTTTAAGTCTGCGGTCACTATGCGTAGCATTAGTAATGAGTATAGTGATTTTGGGACAAGTGACTTCGGGTTTTACCGACTTGCAGACTATAATGCACCACCATGGCGTATCCCCATCGTTTACTTAGCTCACTCACCCATAAGCTATGTAAATCGGGTGAGAACCCCGCTGCTCATGATCCACTCTGAGAACGACTTGCGAACGCCCATATCTGAAGCGGAGCAGTTCTACACCGCCCTTAAACTTCTCGGGCGAGAGGTTGTTCTACTTCGGTACCCGAACGAAAACTACGATCTGAGCCGTAGCGGTCAACCCTGGCACCGCGTTCACCGGTTGAATTCCATAACCCGGTGGTTTGTTGAACGCTTAAAGCCCTAGCAGAAAAGACCTCGCTCCAAACGTTATTGAAACCTCAGATGCATATGCATCTATGGAAAACGGGGTTTTTGAAATTGCTCTCAAAAACCTCTCAAAACCCTTACCCCATGCGGCTTTCGACCATTTTTATCAGTATTATCGACTCAACGTGCCTTGATCCTTTCCACATTGGCGGCCGGAAGGGGAAGCCAGTGTCCCTGATATTATCTTTCTCTCTTTGCGATTCTGATGTTTACTAGTCAGCCAAATAAGTGCCGGCTCTTTTGGTTTGCTTTTATCCAGATTAAAATGAAATATTAATATGATATATTATTGCAGAATGCTAAATAATGGTATAATTAGTCATATAGATATGGCCTCTTTTATACCCATATAGTGTGGTATAACATTATAAAAAGTACAAGCGCAGAAGCGCAGCGTGAATCGGTAATAAATTATAAGGGGGGAAGAAATCTCAATGAAGACTTTAGTAGTCTATGATTCGGTTTTTGGGAACACAGAACAGATTGCAAAGTCAATAGGCAAGTCCCTCGGTTCGAAAGAAAGCATAGAGGTATTACGTGTAGCAGATGTTAAGCCTGAACAGCTGGTCGGAATTAACCTGCTGATAGTAGGATCACCTACAAGGGCATTTAAACCAACAAAAGCAATTACAGATTTCTTGAATAAAATTCCGTCAAATCTGTTGAAGGGTGTTAAGGTTGCGGCTTTTGACACAAGAATATCTGTAGAAGATACAAATTCCCGCATACTTAACGGATTTGTAAAGATTTTTGGTTATGCAGGCAAACCCATCGCAGATAAGCTGCAGAAAAGGGGCGGAACACTAATAGGGCAACCGGAAGGCTTTTATGTGAAAGATTCCGAAGGACCGCTCAAAAAAGGCGAGATTGAACGCGCGGAGAAGTGGGGGAGTTCTTTTAATGGATAATATTTTTCCAAAACCTATTGTCGACCTGGGTGAGGCTGACCTGCCTTTTGAAGGTGCTAAAGCTTATTTGTCGCAAGGAAGCAATCACCAGATTCTATTTATGAAATTTGATAAGGATATTGATTTACCGGAGCATTCCCATGAAAGTCAATGGGCAGTTGTTCTGGAAGGAAAAATTGAGTTGACAATTGATGGAGTAAAAAAAGTATACACCAAGGGTGACCGGTATTTCATACCTGCAGGAGTAAAGCATTCGGGGAAAATTTATTCAGGATATGCAGATATTACATTCTTTAATGAGGTCAGCAGGTACAAAAGAAAATAAAAAATATACTGTATTGAAAGGATTATTAAAAACACCAACAAATAATATAAGGAGTTTGAAGCGCAATGAATTTAATTAAACCGCAGAAATTGAACCGCAGGGACAAGGTTGCAACAGTGAGCCTGTCCTGGGGCGGAGCAGGGGATAGCAACCTTCTCTGGCGGTATAACAAGGGTAAGAAGAGGCTGCAGGAGGAATTTGGGCTTGAGGTTGTGGAAATGCCCAATACCCTAAAGGGGTCTGAATATGTATATAATCACCCGGAAAAAAGGGCTAAGGATTTAATGCAGGCCTTTGAAGACAAGTCAATAAAGGCTGTGTTTTCATGTATTGGCGGGTCTGAGAGTGTCAGAATGTTGCCGTATATAGATTTTGATGTAATAGGGAACAATCCCAAAATATTCATTGGATATTCAGATACAACCGTAACACATATGATGTGCTTTAAAGCCGGACTTTCAAGCTTCTACGGGCCGTCAATACTTGCAGAGTTTGCAGAGAACGTGGAAATGTTTGATTATACCAAACATTGGGTAGATAGAGTTTTATTTAATAATTCGGTTATCGGAAAAATCGAACCGTCTCCCATATGGGCCAGTGAGCATTTGCCGTGGGAGGAAAAAAACAAGGGTATAAAGAGATCAGTTCAGCAGAACGCGGGCTATGAGCTTCTTCAGGGAAAAGGCAAAGTCCGTGGGCGCTTGATAGGCGGCTGCATTGAAGTGCTGGAAATGATGAAGAGTACTATATTATGGCCTGACGATGCCAATTGGGATAATACAATACTATTCTTTGAAACCTCCGAGGATAAGCCTGCCCCCGAATATGTAGAGCATTGGCTTAGAAATTACGGCACCCAGGGAATATTGAACAGGACAAACGGTATTATTTTCGGGAAGCCCTATGACAATCTTTATTTTGATGAGTATAAAAAGGTAATTCTGAAGGTCGTACGTGATGAGCTGAAGCTGTATGATTTGCCAATACTATATAATATGAATTTTGGGCACACTGCTCCTATGATGATACTGCCATATGGGGCTATGGCGGAGATTGATAGTGAGCATACAGCCTTTTCTGTTCTGGAATCCGGAGTTGTTTGAAGACAGTCAACTTAGGGAAATTTGTCCATGATTTTACTTGACAAGAAAATTTATATATAGTAACCTGTATACAGGTAGTATAACAAATGAATACAAGATGTTTAATTAAATCAATTGAATTAGGAGGATTTACATTGGCGAAAACCGTGGTATTATCGGGTATGAAAAGTAAGGCTAAAAATCTCACAGGTGAAGCTTATGATGCAATAAAACAATCTATTATAAATAATGAAATAAAACCAGGGGAACACCTAAGTGAAAATATTATTGCTCGAACTTTAGGTATGAGTCGGACACCAATACGAGAGGCTCTGAAAGTTTTAGCCAATGAGGGGCTTGTAGAGATTCATAACGGGGTTGGGATATTTGTAAAGCATGTTACAATCAAAGAAATATATGAGTTGTTCGAAGTAAGGGCAGCTCTAGAATGTGCAGCATTACAGTCATTCATAAATAATATTACCGAAGATGAGATAAACCAGATGGAAAGAGAATGGCTGGATTTAAAGGAAAAGGTGAAAACAGGAGGAAAAATATGCATTGATGCAATTTCTGAACAGGACTATAAGTTGCATTCACTTATAATTGACAAGAGCAATAATGCATGCCTGGTGGATATTATGAAGAGCATAAGATTAAAAATTTCAAGATTCCAGCTTTTATCTGCTAAAGCTTTGGACAATGAAAATGAAACGATCAATCAACATTTAGAGATATTAAGTATTATAAGGGAAAAGGACATTGACAAACTTACAAAGCTTTTGAAGGACCATATAAGGGAAGCCGCTGAAAATATAGCTAAAAACCCAAATTGGATATACTAAAGGACATAACAGCTCTTATAGTGCGGGATATATTTTGGTATTCTTTTATTTAATAAATTAAGGATTATTTAATTTTTTAAATTAAATAAAGTAAAGTATTTTTTAACCTGCATACAGGTGGGATACAACATGCATCCACATATACATCTGTATCGGATTGCTTTAATATGGTGCAGAATTTCCACTATATATTGGTATCAGGATGAATCAGGCAAGCATTGAAATTGTACTGGTATAGCTGTGGATTTTATAATTTACAGGGAGGTGTGTAATAAAGCATTATATCAATCGGTAAAAATTCCAGGATTAATAAAAAGTAGGAGGAAATGAGTATGAAAAAATTAATAACAATCGTATTAATGGTAACATTGGTTTTCTCCCTGACAACAGGATGTGCAAAGAAAGAAGCATCTACTACAAATACTGGAGCATCAGGGGGAGATAAGATTGTAATCAAATTAGGTCATGTTGAGGCAGAAGATCGTTCAACTCATAAAGCTGCATTAGAATTCGAAAAGTATGTTGAGGAACAGTCAAACGGTAGGGTCGATGTGCAAATATATGCAAACGGACAATTGGGCGGCGATAGACAAATGACAGAAGGAGTTGCACTTGGCACAATACAGATGACTCTTCCTGCTACTTCGGTATTAACTACATATAGTCCAAGATTTGGGGTGCTTGATATGCCGTTTATATTCAAAAACGAGCAGGCAGGCTTCAAAGCTTTGGACGGTGAAGTTGGAGCAATGTTTAATAAAATTCTGGAATCCAAGGGTCTCTATAATCTGGGATATAACTACAATGGAGCAAGGCATATGACTAACAGTAAAAGAGCAATAAATGAACCCAATGATCTGAAAGGCTTGAAGATGAGGGTTATGGAAAGCCCTGTGTATATAGACCTTTTCAAATATTTGGGAGCAAACGCTACCCCGATGAGCTTTGGTGAAGTATTTACAGCACTTCAGCAAGGAACAGTCGATGGTCAGGAAAACCCGGTTTCGTTAATATATGCCATGAAGTTTCATGAAGCTCAGAAATATCTTAGCTTAACCGGACATACATACAGTTATTTGGCAGTTTTGATCAATGATAAGTTTTACAAGGGATTGCCTGAAGATATCCGAAAGATAGTTACGGACGGAGCACAGAAATATTTGATTGATTATCAGAGAAATCTTGAAATCAGCGATACCGATAAATATTTGAGCAAATTAAAAGAAGCAGGAATACAGGTAAATGAAATAACACCTGAAAATCATGAGAAATTTGTAGAAGCAGTTAAGCCTATGTACGAAAAATACAAAGCAGAAATTGGACAGGATATGTTTGATCTGGTAGAAAAATATAACCAATAAAGGGTGTGGGGATAATTATCCCCGCCCTTTTTCTAAGAAGCAATTTTCTAAGAAAATCATGAAAGAAGGAGTTATTAGTTGAAAAGGATTGTGCATCTCTATAATAAATTTGAAGAATATGTGTTGGTCGGCAGCTTGGTTGTTACTGTAACCATTATCTTTGTTCAAGTAATTATGAGATATATATTCAATTCCTCACTATCGTGGAGCGAGGAGCTTGCACGCTATATTTTTATCTGGCAGACATGGCTGGGTGCGAGCATTGGTATAAGAGAAAAGAAGCATATAAAGGTTGAACTGATTTATGGATTGGTAAAAGGACGCGGAAAAAAGGTTGTAGATATTATCGCTTCGTTCATTTGGCTGGCCTTTTCGATTTTTATTACAATAAACGGGACACAGCTGATACTTGATTTGATTCAGAAGGGTGCAATATCTTCAGGAATGCGTATCCCCATGTATTTTGTATATGTTTCATTGCCAATAAGTACAGGTGTTATAGCCCTCCGATTGGTAATGGAGGTTTATGAAACAATAACAGGTTTTGCTAAACCGGAAAGGGGAGAAGCGTAATATGGAAGCTCTGGTATTATTCGGATCATTCTTTTTACTTATATTTTTAAGTGTTCCAATAGGGTTTGCAATAGGTGTTGCAACACTTTTAGCACTTACTATATTCACTGATATACCACTTGTGCTGGTAACTCAAAATGCAGTAGCAGGAGTCGATTCTTTCCCGTTGATGGCTATACCTTTCTTTATACTTGCGGGCAATCTGATGAGTACGGGCGGTGTGGCAAAGCGTCTGCTCGATTTTGCCAATCTATGTTTTGGCGCGATTACAGGCGGCCTGAGTATGGTAACAACGGTTGCATGCATGTTCTTTGCTGCCATATCAGGCTCGGCAGTTGCCACTACATCTGCAATAGGCTCCTTTATGATACCGGCTATGAAAGAGAAGAAATATGATGTCGGCTTCAGTGCGTCGATTGCAGCTGCAGCAGGAACAATAGGCGTTATAATACCGCCCAGTATTCCTTTTGTAATATATGGAGTTGTTGTTGGAGTATCAATAAGCGACCTATTTATTGCAGGCTTTATTCCGGGAATACTTATGGGAGTTTGCCTTTTGGTTGCATGTTATTTTATGTCAAAGAAACACGGCTATAAAGGTACAGGACACTGGCCTACCGCAAGGGAGATATGGACTTCCTTCAAGTCTGCCATATGGGCGCTTTTGGCACCCGGTATTGTGCTTGGCGGAATATACTCCGGTATCTTTACACCTACCGAAGCCGCTGTAGTCGCTGTAGTTTATTCATTAATCATAGGGGTATTTGTATATAAGGAGTTGGATGCTAAAGGTTTGTATAAAGCCCTTTATGATACTATCGTTATCAATGGAGTAACAACATTTATGGTAGGATTCTCCATGGCTTTTGCAAGTTACCTGACTCTGCAGCAAATACCTGCTGCAATAACCAATGTGCTGCTTGGGATTACTGACAATAAATTCATACTCCTGGCGATTATCAATATATTCCTACTGATGGTAGGATGCCTTATAGACAACATACCTGCAACAATCATTCTGTCCCCGATTTTGCTTCCAATAGTTGTGAAGCTTGGGATGTCACCGATAACCTTTGGTATAATGCTGACAATGAATCTGGCTATAGGTTTTGTAACTCCGCCTTATGGCATAAATCTGTTTGTTGCCTCGGCAGTAGCCAATATTTCCATGGGAAGAATGATGAAGTATATGGTCTGGTTTTTGTTAGCTTTGCTGGTTGCATTAGCATTAACAACTTATGTGCCTGCAACTACAATGTTCATGCTTGATGTGCTGAAATAATCGGATTTAATTTAGCTGCAGTTATTTACTAAGTTAATGACCAGAAATCGATGTAAAAAATATAATTTTAGGAGGGTAATCATGGAGTTAACAAGAGAACAAAAAGACATGCTGGACGGAAAATGTGGAGAAGGTGCTGCCATTGCAATGAAGATTCAGGTAGCTATTGGCGAATCCTTTAATGCTGAACGAATGGTGCCTATAACAAGGGCACACGTTGCATTAAGCAACCAGGAAGCAGATCTTTGGTTTGCGGAAAAGCTTTTAAAGGCAGGTGCTCACTGCAAAATTGCACCTACTGTAAATCCAGGATTTTGCCTTTCATATTTCAAAAACGCCGGAATGGTAGATGACAAATATGCTGACTTAATGCAAAGAACCCACGATGCATATAAGGGATTGGGTGCTGTTTTATCATATGATTGCACTCCATATCTGGGAACTAATATTCCATATTATGGAGAAGTAGTAGCATTTTCTGAATCAAGTGCAACACCGTATGTAAACTCTGTATGGGGGGCCAGAAGCAACAGGGAAGCTGCTCAGAGCGCGCTGTGTGCAGCAATAACAGGCTATGTGCCGGAGTATGGCCTTTTACTTGATGAAAACCGGAAAGGTGATATTTTAGTTGAAGTGCAAGCAGATATGAAATCGGATTTTGAATATCATTTATTAGGCTATATGGGCAAAAAAATAGGTAACGGAATCCCGGTATTCACAGGTTTATCAAAACCTATCACTCATGAGGCATTTATGAATTTAGGCGCACAGCTTAACACTTCAGGAGCTTACGGAATGTATCATGTGGTAGGGGTAACACCTGAAGCCCAGACGCTGGAGCAGGCCTTTGGAGGCAAGGAACCAAAGAGAAAAGTTGTGATAACCAATGAAGATTTGGAAAATATACTTCAGGAAATATCTGAAGTTGGCAATAGAAAGATTGATTTTGCAATGTTTGGGTGTCCGCATTTTACGTTAAATCAGGTGCAGGAAATTGCGGAAATGGTTAAAGGTAAGAAACTCGCAGCAGAAATGTGGATCCTGACTTCCAGCCATACAAAAGAGATGGCTGAACGAATGGGACTTTCCGGTATTATAAAAGATGCAGGCGGAGTTATTGTTGAGGACACTTGCCCGGATCAGCCATGTTGGGGTCACTTGAAAGGCAAGTTTGGTGTAACTGAGTCGCCTAAGTGTGCATATTATCCCAAGCGCAGGGGAATAAGCTTCATTATCCGTGATCTTAGAACATGTGTAGAGGCTGCATTGAAAGGAGAAGTGATATAATGGACTCTAGAACATTTTCATGCCATAAAATATCAGAAGGTGTAGCAGAAGGTGAAGTACTTATTTCAAAGGATGATATAATGTTTTATTTGATTGCCCCTTCTACAGGTGTGGTTATTGAGAAGGGACACTCACTGGAAGGCAGAAGCATTTCAGGAAAGATTTTAATTTTCCCCGGAGGTAAAGGCAGTTCGGTTGTTCAGGCAGATGGACTTTATCAGCTTCTGATCAAAAATAATGCACCGAAAGCATTGATTATACAAAATCCTGATACAGTGCTTGTAGCCAGTGCTATAATAATGGAAACTCCGATGGTCGACCGTGTAGATGAAAGCTTTTATAAAACCGTTAAGGATGGAGACATGGTGAGAGTTGACACTTCAAACGAAAGGATAACTCTTTTATAATATAAAACAAGCTAATCATTATTCTTTGAATAAAATAAGAAGGTGCATGAATAATGGATCAAGATGTGAAAGTTATAAAAGTTCCATATGGCAGTACAAAAATGGAAGCAACCATACCAGTTTCATCCTTCCTTTTTGAAGGAAAGATGAAGCAGTTCATCCCCATAGAAAATTTCGACAAGGTTCTTTTGGAAAGACTGGATACTCCTATTGGATGCAGCCCGCTGAAAGATCAGATAAAAAAAGGGGATAAAGTTCTGATTATTATTGATGATAACACTAGAATTACCCCAGTAAACAAAATACTTCCGGTACTGATTAAATACCTTACAGATTCAGGTGCAGCACCTGGGAATATTGAGATACTGACTGCTCCGGGAACTCATAGGATAATGACACAGCAAGAGATTATCGAAAAAGTGGGTAAAGAAATATACGATACTATAAAAATAAGCCAGCATGATTTCACTGATAAAAGCTCTCTGGTTGATCTTGGCGTTGTAGAAGTGGATGGTATGAAGTTCCCGATTCAGGTAAATAAAAAGGTTCAGGAAGTAGACTATATTATAGGTCTCGGTAATATAATTCCCCATTCAGATGCAGGCTTTTCAGGAGGAGCGAAGATAGTACAGCCGGGAATATGCGGCGCAGCTACTACATCGGCTACACATATAGCCGGAGCGCTAATGAAAGATATTCCCCTGGGCAATATTGATGATAATCCATGCAGGAAAGGCATAGAAGAGGTGGCAAGGCGGGTTGGATTAAAGTTCATAATCAATGTGGTAATGACACCGGAGAAGGAAATTGTGGATATATTTGCCGGAGACTTTGTTAAGGCGCATAGAGAAGGTGCAAAGTTATCAGGAAAGGTATACGGAGTGGAAGTGCCGTCATTGGCAGACATAGTTGTAGTGAGTTCCAGTCCATGTGATATTGATTATTGGCAAGCTGAAAAAGGCCTGGTATCTGCCTATTATTGTGTAAAACAAGGTGGATATATAATTTTTATTGCTCCTTGCTATGAGGGAATGGAGCATAATCATCCAAAACTTAGAGAATGGTCGGAGATATCATATGATCAGGCAAAAAAAGCAGTATCCCAAATCCCCTTGGAAGATGAAAAAGCCGACCTGGTTGCAGCTGATATCGCAATGGCCAATGCAAGAGTCAGAGAAAAAGCAAACATATTAATAGTTACCGAGGGCTTGTCTGATGAGGAAATAAAAGTTCTGAGATACAAAAAATTTAAAACTTTACAGGAGGCAATAGATTATTCCTTGAGCGTAGTACCTGCAGCGAAGGTAGGGGTTTTGCCCCGGGGCGGAGATTGTCTCCCATATTTGGCTGGCATATAAATAATTTTGTAGGTGAAATTATAGAAACCGGTGAGGGTGTTTACTAATGTAAACACCCTTTTAAATAATAAACATGCAATAAAATTGAACACTCTGGTTAGATATGGTAACATATTTTAAGAAGAACTTAATATAATCATCTCTGGGTATTAAGCGGTTTATTCTTGCATAAGAATAAATCATGGCAAGCAGCGTATCTTTGAAGAACGGACTCCTAATATAAAATTGACAAGGGAGATTGTTATGGCCAAGATTACATTAACCGGGGAAAAAGAGACATTATTGATTCCATTGTATGGTAAAGCAAAGGAAACAATGAAGTCTGCGCCCATACTAATTGATAAGAAGGCAGTTGAAATTGTAAGTCAAATAGATTACAATTTCAGCTCTTTGAACATACCGGAGAAAACGAACCTTATGAACTGTTTGCGGGCAAAGCTGATAGATAATTTTGTCAAAGATTTTCTTTCAGCTAATGGGGATTGCATCGTACTGCATTTAGGCTGTGGGCTTGACAGCAGGTACGACAGGATTGGTAATGGTAAAGTTGATTGGTTTGATGTAGATTTTGAAGAAGTTATAAATATACGCAGGAATTTTTATGGTGAAACGGGAAAATACCATATGATTGCATCTTCTGTCACAGAATCAGCATGGCTCGAAAAAATCCCAAGGGGGGAAAAACAGTGTATTGTCATAGCAGAGGGGCTTTTTATGTATCTGAAGGAGGAGAAAATCAAAACTCTGCTACAACGTATCAAATCGAGGGTTGGAAGTTTTACCATAATTTTTGATGCTTTTAATAATTATACAGCAAGAAGGGTAAAGAACCACCCATCAATTAAGAAAACAGGTGCAGTAATTCAATGGGGGGTAGACAATCCCCGGGAGCTGGAAAACTGGGATTTGGGAATTGAATTAGTTGGAGAAGAGTATTTCACTGATAATGAAGAAATTGATAATTTGAGTAGTATGAACAGGGTTTTATTTAAAATAGCTGATTTGTTCCCCGCTGCAAAAATGGCTCAACGATTACTGATATATAGGAGTAAAAGATGAATAGTGATGAAAAATTTCTACATGATTGGAAGCCTATACACGAGAAAGGCTTGCTCAGATTTTTAACAAAAAATGCCTTGCCTGTAATACTGGCAATAGCGGGAACCAATTTAGCCATATTTCTTATATACTGGAGAGCAGAAACGGATATACTTTATGAAGCCCTTACTTTTATAGGTGTAATGGCCTTTGTTATTATAGTTTCAATTATAATGAGATGGTATAGCGGAGAAAAAAGATATAGGGAAATAACAGAACTGTTTGAAGCGATGGGCAGGTGTCCGGGCTGTTCGGCAAGAGTAACGCCGGAACATACGAAATGCCCATACTGCGGGCTTTTACTCAGGCCTGATAAAGATAACAGATGAGAGTTGAAGAATTGAATGCCAAAAAGAAAAAAACTGTTCATTTCAGGTGTCGCTTAGCCATAAGGTATGAATAGAGCAGAACCGGTATGTGCAACTGGAATATATAAAAAATGAACTTATATATTGATAAGAAGTAATACCTGCACATCAGTTGTCAGAGTAAAGAGTATGTAGCGGTATCTGGACGGTTTACAGAAATAGGCCAGGCTGCTGAGCAGCATTAAAGCATGATTGAGGGGGGTAATGAAAAATGCCGGTCCTTCCAAAAGCTTATATGGGTAATCCTATTCTTGTGGGGTTCATATTATTGGTAATGGCATTATCTTTCAGAGTAATTGATATCTTTGTTTTGAGGTTGGATGAACGCTTAGGCGAAATTATTCTATCTAAATTACTCGGCTTCATGTTGGTAGTGCTTTTTATTTTAAGCGCCGGCAGAGGAATTGAAAGTATCGGAATACATTCTCATAGGCTGCTTCAAAGTATTGGCATAGGTTTATTTATTACTTCTGCAGCACTTGCTGCAGGGTACTGTATTGAGTATTTTATTCAGCTGAACCGCGGCATTTATCCGGTAATCTTCCTTGGGGCAGTTGATCCAAAAGCTAATGTTTCGGGCGGTTTGCTTTTTGGAATCTGGTTGATTTTTTGGAAACTTTATAAATTCATTTATGGAGGAAGGTTTATTCAGGGGTGTAATGATCCGTTTGTTCAGAAGCAAACTTTCATTTTGGCAAGCTAACGGGCTTCAGTCAATATTATTTGGGGTATGGCATCTCCCATGGGTTGCTAAGAGCCATCAGTTAGGAAAGTTAAAAACCTTCAGAGAGATGACATTTAGTGTAATTTCTAATTTTGTTCCGCAACTATTGCTTGGTGCCGTATGGGGTTATATGTACTTTCGGACGAACAGTCTTTGGACCTGCTGGATTTCTCATACGCTGACAAACTCTGCTATTAACTTTATACATATCAGAACTGATGAAGGTATCGACAGCGGAATTACAATACGAATGGCTGTATACGTGGTTGCTATGTTATTCAGCGTATGGTCAATCAAGTATTTTACAGACTTGTTCAAAACTCCGAAAGTCAAGGCCTGGAGTTAGAAGTTTTATATCCATGCTGCAGGCTCCCGTTGAAAACTACTAATGATTATA
>JBLNDG010000177.1:0-44734 GCA_050261415.1 Caulobacteraceae bacterium
ATCCTTAGCGTCAAAAAGTAACATAAATTTTAATCCAAACAAGAATAAACAGATAGATACAGACCATAAACTTGCAAATATACAGTATTGATTTTGACGTTTTTATAAAATTAGTCGTGTAACAATTTACCGGAGGTGTTATAATTGCCCAAGGATTTTCAGCAAATGTTGACAGAATTTCAGGAGCTGGTGAAAAGGATAAAGTATTACAACGATGCCCTGTCACTGCTTTACTGGGACTTGAGGACAGGAGCTCCAAAGAAGGGTGTACCCCAGAGGGCTGAAGTAATAGGTATGCTCTCATCAGAGGCATTTAATCTTTCAACTTCAATACAGATGGAGGAGTACTTGGACTACTTTGAAGAGCCTGAAAACAGCAGCCGGTTGGACAAAATAATGAGGGCTGTTGTAAAGGAATGCAGGAGGGACTTTGATAAATATAAAAAAATTCCTGCAGAGAAACATAAGGAATATGTAATACTTACTTCAGAAGCGGAATCCGTATGGGAAGACGCAAAGAATACCAATAACTTTGAACTCTTCAGACCGTATCTCGAAAGAATTGTTGACTTCAATCTTGAATTTATCGAGCTTTGGGGATATAAAGGAAACAAATATAATACACTTCTTGACTTCTATGAACCGGGAATGACAGTTGACAAGCTTGACATGATATTTGGAGAGCTTAGAAGCAAAATTGTGCCTTTGGTCGCAAAAATTAAGGAGGCCCCAAATCAACCGAATGATTCCATGCTCAAGAAGTATTTTGACCCTGACAAGCAGGAAGAATTCAGCCTGTTCATTCTAAAGGAGATGGGTTATGACTTTGAAGCAGGCAGGCTGGATGAGAGTGAGCATCCATTTACCATAGGCATCAATCCGGGGGATGTAAGGATAACAACCCACTATTATCCCAACGATTTCAGCAGTGCGCTTATGAGCTCCTTACATGAAGGAGGGCATGCACTGTATGAGCAGGATATATCAACGGATTTGAACGGGACACCTTTGAATACCGGAGCATCTATGGGAATACATGAATCCCAGTCAAGATTCTGGGAAAACCTTATAGGAAGAAGCTATAATTTTTGGAAGTACTATTATAAAGACCTGCAGGCGATGTTTGCCGAACAGTCTAAGGGTGTGACTCTGGAGGAATTCTACAGGGCAATCAATAAAGTTGAACCATCGCTTATCAGAGTTGATGCTGATGAGGTTACGTACAATCTGCATATTATGATCAGATATGAAATAGAGAAGGCTCTGATTAACAAAGAGATAAAGGTTGCTGATCTTCCGCGGATATGGAATGAAAAGATGAAGGAGTATCTGGGGATAGTACCTCCGGATGATACCAGGGGAGTACTTCAGGATATCCATTGGGCCGGTGGAAGCTTTGGGTATTTTCCGTCGTACAGCTTGGGGAATATATATTCAGCACAGTTTTACAATACTGCAAGAAGGGAAATCAAGGATTTCGACCATTTGTTGCGCAGAGGGAAGCTTATAGAGATAAAAGAATGGCTGGCAGAAAAAATTCATAAGTATGGAAAATTGCTTGAGCCTGCAGAAATATTAAAAGCTGTGACGGGAGAGGAAATAAACCCCAAATATCTTGTTGAATACCTTGAAAATAAATATAAGGACATATACAAGCTTTAGTTAAAAGCAGTATGGAAATAAAAACAGCCGTTTTGTGCAACCGGGTTGTAACCCCTTTACACAAAATGGCTGTTTTGCTTTCACTATCCGTTTATTTCAATATGCTTTTCTGCTTCGTCCGCCGGTAGGGGTTTGCTGATATAAAAGCCCTGGATCTCGTCACAACCCATATGCTGCAGCAGTCTCAACTGTTCCTTTGTTTCCACTCCCTCAGCTATAACCTTGAGGCTTAAGGTATGTGCAACGTCAATTATTGCTTTTACTATCGCATAGGTGTTCTTATCCTCCAGTATATCTGCGATAAATGTCTGGTCAATCTTCAGGAAGTTAATGGGAAAGCGCTTTAAATAGTTGAGGGATGAATAGCCTGTCCCGAAATCATCTATAGATATGTTAACACCCATATCCATCAACTTGCTTAAAGCGTTTATTGTAAAGTCGAGATTTTCCATTGCAGCCGTTTCAGTAATTTCCAATTCAAGGAATGAAGCATCAATTCCGGTTTCCTTCAAAACGTTTGCTACAATATCCGGCAAGTGCTTCTCCTTAAACTGCCAGGCAGAAAGGTTTACAGCCAGACGCAGGCTGGTATGCCCCAGTTCTCTCCACTGCTTCAATTGGTTGCATGCCCGCCTGAGTACCCATTCATCCAAAGCTTTTATTATTCCAGTCTCTTCTGCCAGCGGTATAAACTCAGAGGGGTATATGAGCCCTTTTTCCGGGTGCTGCCATCTGACCAATGCTTCCATGCCTACCAGTTCACCTGTCTTGCCGTCGACCTTCGGCTGATAATGCAACAGAAGTTCTTCATTGTCTATGGCGTGGCGCAGGTTGTTTATCAAGCGGAACTTCTCAAGCGAATTTTCGGCTAAATCAGGGGAATAGATCTGATAGTCATTTCTTCCAATCAGCTTAACCTTATGCATAGCGGAAG
Source organism: Caulobacteraceae bacterium (assembly GCA_050261415.1). Taxonomy (GTDB): domain Bacteria; phylum Bacillota; class Clostridia; order Lutisporales; family Lutisporaceae; genus JBLNDG01. The sequence goes on from JBLNDG010000177.1 coordinate 2,597, forward strand.
CAGCATTTTTCAATATTTCATGGGTCTCCCCACCGTGCTCCGGAAAAACTGCGATTCCGATGCTTGCCGACACGGTAAGCTCATGGTTTTCTATAACAAATGAACCGGAGAAAGCCTCAAGTATTTTTGAAGCAGCTTTTGCAGCATCCTCCTGACCCTTGATGCCGGTTATTAATATTGCAAATTCATCGCCGCCCATACGTGCAATTGTGGAATCCTTGCCAATTGACTCCATAAGCCTTCCTGCGGCATGCTTAAGTACCAAATCTCCTACGTTATGACCAAGAGTATCGTTTATATTTTTAAACATGTCAAGATCCAGGAACAAAACAGCGGCGCATGTATTTTTGTATACTGCATCTTTTAAAGCCTGGTTGAGGTGCTCGTAGAACAGATTACGGTTAGGGAGTGAGGTAAGAGTATCATATTGTTGCTGCTTTAATTCGTTAGTGCCGGAATACTGCAGCGATATATCCTGAACAGCTGCAATTTCAGTATCCGCATTCTTATAAGCCAACTTCCCGAAGGTATCTTTAAATTTGCTTTCTTTACCGGTTGCTTTTGCAGTATCCTCAAATACGACAACGACACCGATAAACTCATTAAAATCATTAGTTATGCCGGTTATTGACCCTGAAACGAATTTTTTTTCGTTGTTCTTCGTAATAATCGCTGTTTTTATTGGAATGACGTCCGTATTCATACTTTTAACGAGCTTGCGGATATTTAAATCCGTTGCTGCATCATTACCATTTGCAGGCTTGAATATATTTTCCAAAGGCTTGCCCATTGCATCCTGCTTTGAATACCCGGTTATGGCTTCAGCTGTAGGATTCATGAAGGTTACGATACCTTTAATGTCTGTTGCCAACAGACCGTTTCCAATGCTTTTAAGGGTTCCCCTCATCCTTACATTCTCAGCTCTTTCTTCCTTGCTTATGTTGTTCAGCTTGGAGCTGATCCTCCGGTAAATATACTTATACGCCAGATATGCCAATGACAGAACAAAAATAACAGCGAGAGCTGTCAATAGGATTCCATTACCGGCTAGTCCCTTCCCCGAATGTACCATGGTATTGCCCAAATTGAGATGAACTAAAACAAATAGACCTCCCATATGAATACACACTCCTTTGTAGCCGTGCACCCGGAAAGTGGTTCGAAATTTTGACTATACATTTTATTTCGGCAATATATTTGGCTTTTTTCAGGTAATTTTAAAAAAAATTTCAGTTTTTACCTGGTTTTGTATGTGAAAAAGGGTACTGTTGAAGTACTACGACAACTAATGAAGTCTTTTATGAAACTTATTGACGGAGCATGCCAGAATAATAAAAAACCGGCCAGTTTCGACAATTGCCGCTGCTGACCGGGCTTGAATCAGTTTATCATCTTTATAAATTCATTGACAAGCTGTGGATCAAACTGCGATCCCGAGCATCTTTGCAGTTCATTGATGGCTTCTGTTTTACTGACGGTTTTGCCGTAAGGCTTGTTATGCAGCATTACATCATAAGCGTCAACGATACTGATTATCCTTGAAATCATTGGTATGTTTTCGCCCTTTAACTGGCGCGGATACCCTTCCCCGTCCCACCTCTCGTGGTGTGAAAGTATATACTCGGCAATGGATGCCATCCTCAAGGAGGATAGTATAATGTGGTATCCTATTTCAGGGTGCCTCTTGACTGTAGCCCATTCATTTTCGTTAAGCTTGCCCTGCTTCAAAAGGGTCTCATCCGGTATTGCTATCTTGCCGATATCATGCATCAGAACCGCTATGGACAGCTCATCCAATTTACTTTCAGACAGCTTAAGCCTTTCGCCGAGTTTAAGTGCGAGAGCCCTCATTCTTTCTGTATGGTCCTTGGTCTCGAGAGACCTTTCGTTAAGAGTATTCTGCAGGGTCTCTATTATGGAGTTTGTCATCCTTTTGCTTTCGTTGAACTTGTTTTTATACATTTTGTCATCAGCTTTTTTTATGAGTTCCTCAATTGTATGTATGGCAGAATCCTTTGCTGCATAGCCCAACGCTATGCTCGGCTGTACGGGTTTAAACCCTGATAGGGTGCATAATTTCTTTATTCTTTCACAAACACTGACGGTTTCAATTTCATCTGTGTTGGGGAGAATAACAGCAAATTCATCTCCTCCCAGCCTTGCTACTATATCTGTCTTTCGACATGCCGTTTCCAGGATTCTTGCAGTCTCAATCAGCAAATTATCGCCATTTTCATGGCCAAAGGCATCATTGGCAAGTTTTAGCCCGTTCATATCCCCTATAATAATGCTGAAGGGATATTCGCGGTTCTCATCAAGGGATTTTAACTTTTCATCGAAATAAGCCCTGTTAAAAAGCCCTGTCAGCTTATCGTGCATGCTGAGGTAATTGATCTTTTCCTCTGCAAGCTTTCTGGAGGTTATATCCTGTGCGATGGTTTGTATCTCGACAGGATTCCCGTTTTTATATATAATGATGCTTCTGCATTCAAGTATTATATGCTTGCCTTCCTTGCTTACTATTTCCATTATTTCTGTTCTGCCGAGTTTATCGCTGACAAACTCAAGCTTATTCCGGTTGATGAAAGCCTCACGCTTATCAACTGGCGCAAGCTCTGCCATATTCATCGAAAGAAGCTCTTCACGGCTGTAGCCGGTTACTTCGCTGCAAGCATTGTTAACCGATGTAAAATTGCCTTTAAGGTTAAAAGTGCATATAACAGCACAGGCATTCTCAAAAAGTCCCCTGTAGCGTTCTTCACTTTCCTTAAGCTTTTGCGCTATTTCAATCTGCTCGGTGATATCCCTCAACATGCCTTTTTCCGATACCGGCGTACCGCTTTCGTCCCTTTCAAGGAGAACCCATTCCTCAACCCAGCGGATATCTCCATTTTTACAGGTTACCCTGTATGAATGCTTGTACTCCCTAACGGATGTTTTTCTTGCATTCCATACAGTATTCTGGGTTTTTTCACGGTCTTCCTCATAAACAAAATCCCAATAATCGACCGCCCCTGAATAGAATTCCTCATCCGTATAGCCAAATTGTGAGATGTTTTTCGTCACAAATATGACAGGTACTCCCGGCAATAAAGCCCATTCAAAAACAACAATTGAGCTTTTTTCAATTATTTCGTTGGAATGCTGCAATTTTTCGTTGGATATGCGAAGTTCTTCGGCATACTCGCCGGATGTTTTAAGGGACTCTGATATTTGTCCGAACAAATTATTAAGGGTTTCATCGATGTTAGCCAGGTTGCCTTCAAAATCAAGGCCGACACTTTCATAACTGCTGCTTTGCAGGATGTTTGCAAAGCTTTTTAAGAATTTTTTTATTGCTCCATGGATCATATTGTATTGTGTAATTATGAGTATGGTGCTGTGAAGAAGCAGTGTGAGTATAATCAGAAAATAAAAGTTGTGCGTATTGTTGAAATTAGTGTTGTTAATAATGATATAGCTGAGAAATGACAATGCGACAATTGATAAAAAATTTGAAAAGAGTACTATTTTAGCAACTTTTGATCTAATGGACAAGTTACTATTTTTTTCGTTCAATGCAGCATATCCCTCCCTCTACAATACCACAAAAGTTATGGGAATCTGTGGTTGTTATATGCGTGTCTAATGCTGTAAAAAGTGAAGATTATCCTCATTATATATTTTTTAGTACAAGCCATCAATAGAAAATATATAAAAGGTATGCTTATTATATGAATGGATATTACCTGACGCAACACATTGAAACAACGTAATCCGGGAAAATACCATAAATTGGTGTTGACACAAAGGCTGTTTCTGTATTATAGTAAATAGAAATACGAAGCGTAACCATGGCAACATTGAAAAGAGTTAGTTGTTATCAAAGCTTTGACAATTATGTCGAAGTTTACGGTTTCAGATTTGGAGTTGATTTTATGTATACCAATATTATAGAAATAGTTAGGATACATCACCATAGGATAAGCACTTACGCCTTATAGGAATTTTTCCATAGGTATAAGTGCTATTAGTGCTTATGCCTATGGGATGAAATATTATAAAAACCCCGTAGGTAATGAAAAAACCTACGGGGTTTTTTATTTTATCAAAGGAGTGTAGCAAACCATGCAAAACCTAGGGAACCCAAAAGGAATGAAGGATATTTTAATAACCGAAAGCAGCAGAAAAGCGGTTCTGCAGGAGAAACTCAAGCAATATATAAAGAGCTGCGGTTTCAACAGGATAGAAACACCGCTGTTTGAATACTACGGATTATTTTCAGGGGATACAGCCTCTGTAACAGAGGAGAACATCATAAAGCTAATTGACACGGAAGGAAAGGTAGTAGCGCTGAGGCCTGACATTACAATTCCCGCTGCAAGGGTTGTTGCTACAAAGCTGAAGGAGTACCGGAAGCCCTTAAAGCTTTTTTATTCGGGGAATGTGTACCGGAGAAGCAGCAAGGAGAATGGTGCAGGTAGTGAATTTTGCCAGATTGGAGCGGAAATATACGGGGACACCGGCATATGGCCTGACATTGAGCTTTTAAGCATGGCAAGGGAATGCCTGGAGGAGGCGGCGGTGACAGATTATAAGATAGACATCGGGGATATAGGAATAGTGAAAGGGGTTTTCGAGGGACTCTCCCTTGAAGAAGAAAGTAAAGCATACCTTGAAGCACTGATTCACGGAAAGAACCTGGTGGAGCTTGAAAATGAAGTATCAGGGCTTGATATATGTGATAGGGACAAGGAAATAATCTGCAAGCTGCCGTGTTTATTCGGAAAGCCTGAGGATGTATTTGAAGGGATTGGTCAGATTATTGTAAATGATACTGTAGAGAAATCCGTCAACTATTTGTATAAGTTATGCGGGGGGCTTAAGGAGCTGGGCCTCGGCCCCAGCCTGATTGTGGATGCCGGAATGACAACAAATATAAAGTATTACACAGGATTGATATTCAAGGCATATGCAAAGGGAACAAGCAGTGTTGTAATATCCGGAGGAAGGTATGACGGCTTGCTTGAGGCAATGGGTTACAGCTGTCCGGCGGCAGGATTTGCAGTGTATGTTGACGGCCTTATCAAAGCCTCAATGAAACAAACAGCTTATGAACAAAAGGATAGGAAGCTGTTGGTTATATACAGCGGCGAAAGGTTCGCGGAGGCATATGGATATGCCAAAAGCTGCAGGAAGAATGGAATAGCAGTAAACCTTATAAACCCCGGCAGTAGTTTTGATTTGCTGCAATATAAGAAGCAGTACGGATATGACGAGTTAGTGAGCTATGAATAGAAGGAGTGGTAGAAATGTTGAAAGTAGCCGTTGCCAAAGGTAGGATTGCTGAAAAGGTCAGCAGCATGCTGGACAAAACAAATGCTTACGGAAATATTATCGATTTAAGCTCAAGGAAACTGATTTTTACAGATGAAAGCAGGGCTGTGCAGTTTTTTCTGGTAAAACCCGCCGATCTGCTTGTATATGTGGAAAGCGGTGCAGCAGATGTAGGCATTATTGGGAAAGATATACTTATGGAAACTCAAAGCCCTGTTTACGAAATCCTGGATTTGAAAGTATGCAGCTGCAAGATGGTTGTAGCCGGATTGTCCGAAAAAAAGAATGTAAGGCCTGCAATAAGAAGAATAGCCACAAAATATCCGCGGATCACAGCAGATTTTTTCGAAAGCCGCTCAGAACCTGTGGAAATTATCAAGCTTGACGGTTCAATAGAGTTGGCACCCCTGGCAGGCCTATCGGATGCAATAGTTGATATTGTCGAAAGCGGCAGGACCCTAAAGGAAAATGGACTGGTAGTATATGAAGACATTTGCGGAATAACTGCAAGAGTTGTGGCGAATAGAGTGAGCTACAAGCTGAAAAACAATAGCATAAATGCGTTTGTATCGGCTGTCAGAAGTTCTATCGATGGAGGCGAAGCAATTGTTAAGAATACTCTCGTTGGATAAAAAAGAGCAGTTCGAAGAACTGCTGGCACGGAAAGAAAGCAGTTTCATACCTGAGGATGTAGCAGGTATGGTTAAGAAAATAGTCAGGGATGTAAGGGACAGGGGAGATAAGGCTGTTCGTGAGTATAGCAGGAAATTCGACGGCATACCGGACCCGGGAGAACTCATGGTAAGTTCTGATGAAATTGATGCAGCGGCAAAAAAAGCAGATGGTTCATTTATCAGGGCAATAGAGAAAAGTATAAAAAACGTCAAGCGCTTTCACAGCATGCAGATGGATAAGGATTTCAGCATTCTGACGGAAAATGGGAGCGTATTGGGCAGCAGGGTCACTGCTATTAACAAGGCGGCGATATATGTTCCCGGGGGTAAGGCTTCTTATCCTTCAACTGTGGTAATGTGTGCAGTGCCTGCTTTAACGGCAGGGGTAGGGGAAGTAATTGTATTGACTCCGCCGTCGCCGGATAACGAGGTTAATCCTTATGTAGCGGCAACATTGCAGCTATTGGAGATTGATAAGGTTTTCCGGGTAGGAGGAGCTCAAGCCGTCGCTGCGGCTGCTTTCGGCACGGAGACAATACCTAAGGTGGACAAAATTGTAGGACCTGGCAACACATATGTTGCAGCTGCAAAAAGAGAAGTATATGGTTTTGTTGATATAGACATGATTGCAGGCCCGAGTGAAATTGCTGTAATTGCCGATTCAAGCGCCAATGCGGAATGGGTGGCTGCAGATATTCTTTCCCAGGCAGAACATGATGAAATGGCAAGGTGCTTCCTGGTTACTGATTCGGAGGAGTTTGCACAGCTTGTAAATGAAAAGATCAGCATGCAGCTTCAGGCTATGAGCAGGAAAAGTATAATAACCCGGGCATTGGAGGGCAGTTCTGCGGCGGTTGTTGTAAAGGATATGAGCCAGGCTGCGGAAATAATAAACCTACTTGCTCCTGAACATCTGGAAATCAATACTGCGGAACCTTTTAAGGTACTTAAGGGTATAAGGAATGCCGGGGCAATTTTCTTGGGGAGTTTCTCAAGTGAACCAATAGGGGATTATATTGCAGGCCCGAATCATGTGCTTCCGACCTATGGGACTGCAGCCTTCTTTTCACCCTTGTCTACGAGGGACTTCCAGAAAAGGTCAAGCCTGATACATTACAACAGGGAAGATTTGCGGGCTTTTGCACCTGACGCAATAAGGATAGCAGAGGCTGAAGGGCTCACGGCCCATGCAAATGCTTTGAAAGTGAGGCTGAAAAATGATAGATAAAATGATATCAAAAAAAGCTATGAAGCTTGAAGCTTATAAAGTAGAAGAGAAAGTGAGGGGAATCCTGCTTGATAAGAATGAAGCCCCCTGGAATGTCGATGATGTTATAAGAAAAGGTATTGCCGAAAAACTGCTAAGCATGGAATTTAACCGTTACCCCGACAATGCCTGCACAGAGCTCAAAAATGAACTCTCCTGGTATACAGGTGCGGGAGTTGATTCGATATGCATAGGCAACGGGTCTGACGAGCTTATCCAGATAACGCTTCAAACCTTTATTGATCCTGGGGACAAAATCGTTATACAAAGCCCGACGTTTTCAATGTATAAGATATATGCGTCCATGTGCGGGGCTGAAGTAAAGGAGTACATACTTAACGATTCCTTTGAATTTGACCTTGATGCATATATTGAATTCATACTTAAGGAAAATCCCAAGCTTATTATAATATGCAATCCGAACAATCCCACAGGGGGGAGGCTTGAAATAGCCGAGCTTGAAAAGATACTTAAGAACTACAGCGGTATTGTGCTGGTGGATGAGGCATATTTTGAATTTTCCGGGTTGACTGCCGCAGGACTTGTTACTATGTATGACAATCTGGTAGTACTGAGAACATTTTCCAAGGCGTTGGGAATTGCAGGATTGAGGGTAGGCTATTTGCTTGCAGGATCTCCGCTTGTAAAATATTTCGAGAGAGTAAGGCCGCCATACAACATAAACGCTTTCTCACAAGCTGCGGCAGTGGAGGTTTTGAGAAATATCAGCCTGGTAAAAGAGAAAATTGATGAGATTCAAGCCGGGAGGGACAGACTTACGGAAAGGCTTATGGAGCTTGACGGACTGGAATGCTTCAAATCCTGGGGCAATTTTATACTGATACGCTCGCCCCGAGGACTGGAGATATACAAAAGGCTCAAAGAGTCCGGTGTCCATATTAAAAGGTTTGGAGACGTGCTCTTAAGGAATTGCCTTAGAATAACCATCGGCAGTGATGCAGAAAATGCCAGGCTCTGTGAAATTGTAAAGGAGGTTCTGTATGATAAAGCCGGATAGAGTAAGAAAAGCTGAATTATCCAGAAGGACGTCGGAAACAGACGTGTTTGTAAGTATTGACCTTGATGGAAGCGGAAAGTATGAAATAGAAACAGGCTCCCCGTTTTTCAACCACATGCTGGAACAGCTCAGCCTGCACAGCGGTTTTGACCTTATTGTCAGGGCACAGGGAGATATATCGGTAGACTCGCATCATACGCTTGAAGACATTGGTATTGTAATGGGCAAGGTTTTGTATGAATGTACCCGGGATAAGTCCGGCATAGTGAGATACGGCAATATGATTCTCCCGATGGATGACTCGCTTTGCATGGCTTCAGTGGACTTCTGCGGCAGGGCAAATCTTATATACAACTGTGATCCTTTGAAAGGACGTATCGGTACATTTGAAACCTGTGACATAAAGGAATTTTTCAAGGCCTTTGTCAGCAATTCCTTTATTACTCTGCACATAAATTTGATGTACGGTGAAAATGCCCATCACAATGCGGAATGCATGTTCAAAGCTGTTGCCAGGGCTTTAAGGGAAGCTTCACGGCTGGAGGGCGCCTTGGATATGCCGTCAACGAAGGGGTGTCTATAAGCTATGAAACTTGGAATAGTTGATTATGGTGTAGGTAACATATACAGTCTCAGAAAGGCACTTGAGCAAATAGGCGCCGACACTATAGTATCGGGAGAGGCAAAAATTCTTGACAGCTGCTCCGGAATCATTCTGCCCGGTGTAGGCGCTTTTGGCGATGCTTACTCGAATATGGCAGGTAAAGGACTGGACAATATTATCCTTGAACAGGCAGCCAAAGGTAAAATGATTCTTGGAATATGCCTGGGGATGCAGCTTCTTTTTGAGTACAGCACCGAGGACAATGTGTGCAGGGGCCTGGGACTCCTCAAAGGGTGGGTGGATAAGATCCCCGGAACCGTAAAAGTCCCCCATATGGGCTGGAATAGTATCGAAATCAAAAGGAGCTCCAGGGTTTTGAACGGGATAGAAAACGGAGACTACGTATATTTTGTTCATTCTTATTATGCAAAAGCCGGCCAAAACTCTGATATATGCGCTTACAGCAGCTATGGAGTTGATATACCTGCTGTTGCAGCAAGGGACAATATTTTCGGGATGCAGTTCCATCCGGAAAAGAGCGGTAAGACAGGACTCAAAATATTAAATAATTTTAAGGAGATGGTAATATGAAAATTTATCCGGCGGTTGATATTTATGATGGAAAGTGTGTAAGGCTTACAGAGGGAAATATTGAAATCAAAGAGACATTTTACGAGGATGCCGTAGAGGCTGCAAAGATGTGGGAGCAGAAGGGGGCGCAAGGACTGCACATAATTGACCTGAACGGGGCTTTTGAAGGGAAAATGAAAAATATAGATGCGATTGAAAGAATAATAAAGTCCGTAAGCATACCCGTTCAGGTTGGCGGGGGACTTAGAAGCATCGGTGATATTGAAGGAATTTTGGATTTGGGGGCTGCAAGGGCCATTATAGGTACCGCTGCCGTGATGGATGAAGAACTACTTGAAGCAGGCTACAAGAGGTTTTCTGATAGAATCATGGTCAGTATTGATGCAAGGGATGGTTATGTAGCCATAAAGGGTTGGGTTAATGTAAGTGAATTCAGCGCTTATAATTTTGCAGCAAAGATCAAAGGCAAAGGCTTTAAAAATATTATATATACGGATATATCAAGGGACGGTACAATGAGAGGACCCAACTTTGACGGTATAGAAAAAATGTGCAGTGTCGAAGGTGCCAGGATTACCGCTTCCGGAGGTGTTAAAAGCATAGAGGACCTGCTGGCGCTGAAGAGTATAGGAGTAGATGGAGTTATAATAGGCAAGGCCTTGTATGCAGGGACACTAAAGCTTGAAGCTGCTCTTAAGGCTGTGGAGGGATAATATGCTGGCAAAAAGGATTATTCCCTGCCTTGATGTGAAAAACGGGAGAGTTGTAAAGGGTATCGGATTCAATAATCTCAGGGATGCCGGCGATCCTGTGGAGGCTGCAAGGACATACTACAAGGCCGGAGCCGATGAGCTTGTTTTTCTTGATATTACTGCATCCATCGAAGGAAGGGGCACAATGGTTGAGGTTGTAAGGAAAACTGCCAGGGAGGTTTTCATACCACTCACAGTAGGCGGGGGGATAGGCAGTCTTGATGATATAGGAGCGCTGCTGCATGCCGGAGCCGATAAGGTATCTCTAAACAGTGCGGCCGTAAATGATCCCGGGCTTGTCCGGGGAGCGGCAAAAAAGTACGGAAGCCAGTGCGTTGTTGTTGCTGTTGATGCGAAGGCAAGGGAGGACAAGGCGGGCTGGAATGTATGCACTCATGGCGGCAAAATCAATACCGGAATTGATGTGCTGGAATGGTGCAGGACTGCTGAAAGGCTCGGAGCCGGTGAAATATTGCTCACCAGCATGGATTCAGACGGTTCAAAGGATGGATATGATACAGTCCTGACATCCCAGGTTGCTGAAGCGGTAAACATACCTGTGATAGCATCCGGGGGAGCGGGCAGCAAGGAAGATTTTTATGAAATACTCACCAGGGGCAGGGCAGATGCCGCACTGGCAGCATCGCTGTTTCACTATGGCGAATTAAGTATATCTGATCTAAAGGTTTATCTTGCAGCTGTGGGGATAAGCATAAGAGTATAGACGTTGGAGGATAATTTTATGATTATGAATGAGATAAAGTTCGATGAAAAAGGTTTGGTTCCTGCAGTAGTGCAAGAATGCAGAACCGGCAAAGTGCTTATGGTAGCTTACATGAACAGGGAGAGCCTGGAAAGAACTATAGATACAGGACGGTCATGGTTCTACAGCAGGAGCAGGCAGGAGCTATGGCAGAAAGGGGAGACATCGGGCAACATTCAGGCAGTAAAAGAAATTTTTTATGACTGTGATGGCGATTGCCTGCTTCTTAAAGTAGAACAGGCTGGCAACCCGTGTCATACGGGAAATTCAAGCTGTTTTTACAGAAAACTGCAGATAGGTGAAGAAAATAAGGAAACTGTAAGTATCGGTGAGATGCTTGAAAAGTTATACCTCAAGATTATGGACAGAAGGGAAAATCCTGTTCCGGATTCTTATACCTGTTACCTGTTTGAGAAGGGACTTGACAAGATACTTAAAAAAGTAGGCGAGGAGAGTACCGAGGTAGTAATTGCCGCCAAAAATGAAAGCAAGGAGGAAGTGGTTTATGAAGCTTCCGATTTGTTTTATCATTTGACAGTCCTGCTGTCCTATATGGGAATCGGTTTTGACGATATAGCAGCCGAGCTTCAGGGCAGGTTCAAGTAAACTGCCGTATTACAATCACTAAAAGCTCTGTACTGCATATTATGGGTTATATAACGTGAAATTCTGTTATTTGCGATGCAAGAGTTTTATGGCGTTATATATGGGAGGCAGGTATAATCATGAATTATGCTGTGATAATGTGCGGAGGATCAGGTAGCCGGTTCTGGCCGAAAAGTAGAAGGTTATACCCGAAACAGTTTCTGAATACTGTTGGAGATAGAACCATGATTCAGCTTACTGTGGATAGGATAAGAAAGTTCATCCCTTCGGAAAACATATATATGGTCACAAACAAATGCTATGTAAAGACTATCAAGGAGCAGGTGCCGGAAATATGCGACATGAATATTATTATTGAACCCCTCATCAGAGAAACGGCGGCATGCATAGGATATTCGGCCATAAAGCTCCTTAAGAATGACCCTGACCCGGTTATGATAGTACTGCCCTCAGATCACCATATCGGTGATGAGGAGCAGTTCATCAGGACGCTGGAGCAGGGGATTGAAATAGCCAATGACACCAATTGCCTTGTTACAATGGGTATAAAGCCGTCAAGGACTGAAACCGCATACGGGTATATCGAAACAGGCAAAGCCCTCGAAGGTGGATGGAGTATACCTACGTACAAAGTAAAAAGGTTTACGGAAAAACCAAACAGGGAGAAAGCCCTGGAATTCATTGATAAAGGTACGTACCTGTGGAACAGTGGAATGTTTATTTGGAAAGCGTCCGTACTGCTCAAACAGTATAAGAAATTCCTTCCTGACATGTACCAGTGCCTGAAAAAGATAAGCGATTATATCGGAACTCCCGACGAGGAAAAGGTCGTTGAGGAGGAATATAACAAAATCGATGGGATTTCGATAGACTATGGGATTCTGGAAAAGACCTGGGACGTATATGTAATTGAAAGCAGCTTCGTGTGGGATGATATTGGGAATTGGAGCGCTCTTGAAAGATATATGCGGCAGGATGACAATGGGAATTCAATCAAGGGTGCTTGCAGTGTAATGGATACCCATAACTGCTTGCTGTATGGTGATAAAAAGCTTATTGCGGCTCTTGGAGTGGAGGATCTTATAATAGTTGAAACAGATGATGTTGTGCTGGTATGCAAAAAAGACAGGGATCAGGATATAAAGCTGCTGCTTAAAGAGCTTATGAAGGATACGGAAAATACGAAATTCATATAAAAAGAGGGCTTCTTGTGAAGCCTTCTTTTTATCTTAAGAATTCCGGTTTGTCCCCTATTCCAAGGTTTTCGTTATATACCACGCCCTTGTTGAAAGCGAGGTATATGTCTTCCGTGATAAAATCCTTCAGAGTGTTGTACTTGCAATCAATGTATTCCCATTGGCCTCCTGCTTTGAACGCGAGGTACGAGTTATTTTCTCCGATTGCAATATATGTATCCTTTGTATCCCCTAAAAGACTGCTGTACAGCCCAAAAGCAAGCAAAGCCTTATCCGCATGGCTGCCTGTTTTATTTGCTATAGTGAAGTCAGGAAAGAAGAATTCCTCCGGTTTCTTTTCAACATCAGTAATTTCACTTAGTATGTCGATTATTTTTTGTATCTTTTCATCATCATTGGAGAGTACGTTTGAGATACCGCCGTATAACTTGTTTATCAGCCTGGATCTTTCTGCCGCTTCTGCATAAGCGCTGGGATACTCTACGTTAATGAGTCCTGCCGCATATAGGGCATAGTCAAATTGGCTGCCGGGGTATCTTGAGGCGTTGCTTACGAGGAACCTCATATTTTTTACAGAAAGCAGCTCTCCCATAGCAAGTCTTAATTTTTCCCGTGCCTCTCCCAGGGTTGAATAGATACAAGTTGTATCATCAGTAATGAAAGTAGTCCTGAGTAAAGAATAAATATCTGCGGCGCTGTATGGCAAATATGAGCTCTGTTCAGATTCACTTTCCTTGAAGGAAGTCCTTGAAAGCTTTTCTTCCGAAAGCTTTTTACTGAGATCGTATGGCCCTGCCAGATTGGCAGCTATCTGTAGTATCAGGCTTTCTCCCAAATTGGAGTTTAGACCTTTGAAGTCAATAAAACCACCCTCATTTTGAATGGATGAAATCTCACCGGTGCGGTACTTAATCTCGGAAGTATAAGGTACGGGACTGCCAAACCCAACTGCATAACCACTTCCAATATTGCAGAAAACAGAAGCATGATTGCCGGACAGCGCATTAAAGGCTTCATTTTCTGAAAAACCTTCCAGCCGCAGCATTGCTGTGCCATAACAGGAGGCTTCATATTCATTTGAAATTATTTTATCCTCATAGCCTTTGAGTCCGTTCATTTCATCGGCCGTAAACACATGTATGTCTGTACCCTTAAGCAGTGCTTCTGTTTTGATCTGAGTTTCATCAGGATGTGCAGCTGCTTTTTTGTAAATGTAATTGGTATAGGCATAGACAGTTCCCGGCTTGTTGCCGTAGGGCAGTTCAAAAATTGATGTACAAAGCTTGGCATCGGTATAGTCCGAATTTATTAATATCATACTGTTCCTGAAGGCCTGTTCTTCATTGAAGCCATAACGTTCAAAAACTTCATGATAGTCTTCCTTGAAAGGGCTGCTCACATATTTTATTTCTCTGGCAAGCTGCTCCTTCTCCAGCTGTATTTCTTCCTGAATAAGCTCAAGGTTTGTCTCCACATGCTTCTGTACTTCCTTAATCCTCTGTTCTGTTTTGCTCATGTCAAGAGTGGTAAGGGTTGTTAATTCCAGGGGAGAAGCCTTTTTTAACCTGTCATTTTCCACAAAGTATACTCCCGGATTCATATACGGGTTTTCAGACAAATATTGGGTCATATATTTCAATGTGTCCTCTGCAACACTTATATTGCTGCCCTGAATGATAACAGCGTGACGGTAATTATCAGCATTAATAAGTACTTGTACAATACCAGCATTGCTGCCCGGGTATTCATCGGTTACTTTGACATATGTAAGTCCTCTTTCTTCAAGATCAAGTATGGAAGCGTTGTCATAGGGTGTACCCACCAATATTATATTTCCATAGGTCTGCAGATGCTCACTGTCTGTTTTTAATTCTCCTGCAAGAGTCTGGCTTAACGAGGATGCCGCATCATACAGTGTACTGTCACTTCCGACCACAACAGTGGGATTCATATAGGGATAATAGTTGTAATCTGCTATTTTCCAAGTGCCGCTCTCAAATATGAAGTAAATGTCTTTGGAATATCTGCTGCTCACGTTTTTTTCCTTGCTTACCCCTTCATAAAATGTTTCAACAGTACAAACTACTCCATCCTTAAGACGTTTTGCCTTCTTTATGGATTGAGAATAAGTTTTTAATTTATTGCTGCTGATAAAGGCTTTCATAGTATTCAACTCTTCTGTTCTCCGGGGGCATAACTCGGAGATATAAATGGCATATTTCTCCAAATCCCTGGCAACAACAGCATCAGACATATTATCAAGGGCCTGCTGTATATTGCCGGCTTCCGGTATATCGAAGGTGCTGCGAAGTTCTGCATTTTCGGAGCAACCGGACAATACAGCCAAGATAAATACTAATATTAAGATCAGAAATGCCAATTTCTTTTTCATAAAAGTATAGGTGCACCTCCGTGTATACTAATCCTCGAGCCTCGTATCTCGTATCTACCTACTATTATACACCTCTTCATATACCCTTATGGTATCAATTGCGGTTTTTTTCCATGAGAAGTTGTAAGCTCTTTTAAGTGCAGCCTGTGTAAGCTGCTCCCGGTACTCCATATTCGATAATACTTCATAAATCTTTTCAGTAAGCTCATCGGTATCATAAGGGTTTATCAAAACTGCACCGCTTTCTACCACCTCCGGAATTGACGTGACATTGGTAGTAATCGTAGGAGTTCCACAGGTCATGGCTTCAAGCGGAGGAAGGCCAAAGCCTTCGTACAGCGAGGGATAAACAAAAAGGGAGGCGCAGTTGTAGAAATACGGCAGATGTTCATAGGGTACGTATCCTGCAAATACCACACGATCCTGCAAACCTAGACTGTCAACCTTTTTCTTTAGCTCATAGTGGTTATCCCTGGAAGCGCCAAGAAGCATTAAATCATAGTAGCCGGGCAGTTCGCGGCATACCCTTCTATAGGCATCTATCAATCCGTCCACATTTTTTCTCGGACTAAAGCCGCCGAGGTAAAGTATATAATCATTGGAGTAGTTATATTCCTTCCTGATGAAATCCCAGGCCTTATCATGATCAATCAGCTTGAACCCGCTTTCTGCGGCAAGGTGTATTACTTCTATCTTTTCGGGCGGGGTTCCGAAATATCTTATTATATCCTGCTTTGAATAATTTGAGACAGTGATTATTTTATCACATTTTTCCAGTATTGCGGGCATTTCCTCAATAAATTTATCCAGGTAGCTTTTACCGCAGGTTTCGGGCATAACATAGGGAATCAAGTCGTGCACCGTGGCTATATAGGAACAGTATTTTTCTTCCGGCAGACCAAGACCGTTCTGCGGCAGATGAAATATATCAAAATTGTTCCTCCGGATCTGTGCAGGCATAAAGATTTCGTCCCAGAACTTTTTATTTTTTTCTCCGAACAGGGTCAGGTTTATATTGCTTTTGCCAAGTAAAAAATCATACCCGCCGTTAGGCCAGAAAAAACTGTACCTGTTCTTCCGGTCTATAGCCATAATGTTTTCCAGGAGCCTTGCAGTATATGTTCCTATGCCTGTTCCGGCGTAGAGCTTCGCTCCTCTGGTATCTATGCATATATGCATAATCTCACTCCTAAAATAGTCTCAGGATACTATATGTTTCGCACTAAACATCTTACGAATTCATAGAATGCGATATAAGGAACGGGTAGCACTGAAGACACGGAAGCCCACTGAAAACACGGCTTGGGAATAATATGAGTTACTGTGTAATTCCGCAGGAATTCCGTGAAAAATCCGTGTGTTCCGTGGTTTTCGTTTCTTCACCCGCAGGGAATACCCTAGCTTCCCCGTGCCTGTTGCCTATAGCCCATTGCCCAATTCTACGGGGATGCCCTACAGTCTATATTTATTATATTTATCAGGGCCTGTACCTGTGACAAAAATGAGCATATGCCATAATGGGTTGGATTACAGGCCGCCAAGCAGTAACACAATTATTTCTGCTACATATAATGTTTACTATAGATTCGCCATCCGACAATTCGCATGATGGAGGGTTGTTTATGGATACCAAGCTGCTGGAGGACTCATATGGGTTCAGGATAAAGAACATACAGAATATAAGAAACATCAGCAGGATAGAGACGGACTGCGGGGTTAAATGCTTTAAGAAAGCACACATGAGTCCTTCCTTTTTCCTGTTCATGTACTCAGCAGTAAATCATCTGAAGCGTAACGGGTATGAGGGGGTAATACCCTATACCGAAACTTTGGACGGAAGCATATGCATACCTGAGGACAAGTATGTCTACTATGTTGTTGATTGGGTTGACTCCAGGGAATGTAGATTCCGCAAGGAAGATGAACTTAAAATGGCTATCGGGGCAGCCGCAGAACTTCACAAGGCATCGACAGGTTACACACCGCCCAAAGGGGCAAAACCAAGAATCTACTATAACAAGTGGATAGACAAATTCGAGAGGAAATGCATTGAACTGTTGGAATTCAGCAAAGCAATAGAAGATAAGGAATACATAGATGATTTTGATGAAATTTATTCAAAGTACCTCTCCTATTATTGGCATCAGGGCAAAGAAAGTATTCAGATGCTGAAGGAGAGTCCTTATTCTGAGATATCGCAGTGCAGTGAAGAAAAAGGAGAGTTCTGCCACCATGATATGGCTAACCACAACTTTCTTATTTCTGATGACAATATGGTATATCTAATAGACTTTGACTACTGCATCATGGATACCAGGCTCCATGACATAAGCAGCCTGGTAATCCGGAATATGCGCTATGGCATATGGGATATCGGCAAAGCTTATTTTATACTTAATGAATATGATAAGCTGTATCCCATAAGCAAAAAGGAACTGCAGGTGATGAAAGCGTTTATGACCTTCCCGCAGGATTTTTGGCAGGTAGGCTTGCAATACTATGTCGAGAAGCAGCCATGGAATATGGAGTATTTCCTCATGAGGCTGAATAGAATTGTTGATGATACGGAAATAAGGGGTAAGTTCCTTCAGGACTTTTTAAAGCTATGATTTCAGGCGATAGGCAATAGACGATAGGCGATAGGATAAGTTAAGGCTTCGAAGCGATACAAAAACCATTGCCCATTGCCCATGGCCAATTGCCCGTATATGCAGCTTGCAATAAATATGCAGCGGAGTATAAGTTATCTGCTTAATGTGTAATAGCAAATACAGTGATTTAAGGAGATGATCATATGAGCGATAGGAATCTGGATGAAAATGATGTTTTTCATATAAAAGATGGTGTAAGCCCTGAAGAACAGGTAAAGAAGCTGGAATTACTCATTAAGGATAAGAAGGATGAGATAAAGCAACTGAAAAAAATAGGCAAGCATAAAGAGAAAATCGAGAAGCTTGAAAGGGAGAAAAGGAAGATTATAAGCAAGAAACTGAAGAAGCACCATAGACATCATTAATTCACCTGCCAGGGGAAAGGATGATATTATGTCCAGCAAATATGAAAAGATAAAAAGGCATGAATTGAAGGTTATCATTGAAGAAGAATATGGGCTCCGGGTAAAGAACATGCATGAGGGTGACAAGGGAATCCTCATCTATACGGACAACGGAGTAAAGCGGCTTAAAAGGGCCAAGAGCGATGACTCAAAAATATTGTTTGCAGCCTCTGCTTATGAACATATATACAATAACGGTTTCACCGGTATAAGCTGCATAAACAGGAGCCTGGGCGGGAGCTACACAGTAAAATATGACAAAAATACCTATATGCTGCAAAACTTTTCAAAAGGAAAGGTCTATGAGATAGAAAACGAAAAGGATGCGGCGGCGGTAGGAAGGACTCTTGCCAAACTTCACAACGCAGGAGCCGGCTTTATTCCTGTTCCCGGAAGCCGTGCCCGCGTTGATTGGGGCAAGTGGATGGAAAAGTTCAAAGCCCAGTCGATAAGCATGAACAAATATATGGAGCTGGTAGGGCAGAAGCCCGAGAAAAGCAGGTTTGACAGCGTATTCCTGAATAATGCAAAGCAATTCTATGAAAGAGTGTTCAACTGTTACCTGATTCTAAGGGATAACGGGTACCTTGACAAGGTAAGGCAGGCAATGGCATGCAACCAGATAGTCCACGGCGAGTTTAAGAAGCATGCAATAATTCGGGATGACGGCGGGGAGGTCTTTATTACAAACCTTGAAAACTGCAGTTATGATATTTGCGAGTATGATATAGCTACATTGTTTGAGAGCTTTTCCGGTAAAAACAGGGTAAGCCTGGTCAGCGCTGCGGCCGAGGCATATTCCGGTATAAAGCCCATAGACAGAGACTCCCTCAGGATCATAGAAGCATTTCTCATCTGCCCCAGGAAATTCTGCAATGTCATTGAGAGCTGTTACGGGAAAAAGAAAAACTACAACGAAACGGAACTGGTGAATAAATTGGAGAGAAGCATAAGAAAGGAAAAACGAAAGGAAGAAGTAATCGCATTTCTGGAAACCTGCTGATATATGAATAGGCAACTATTTGTTCAGGGAAGTGAGCTAAACTGTGGGGATGGGGCTTTTTATGGAAGAGAACAGAAAATGGGAGAGAGAGTTTTTGAGTGAATACAACCTTGATGTAAATCTTTTTGAAATGATGGGGCTTAAGGTTAAGCAAATAATTCCCGTGAGGAGTGTTTATAGGATTTCTACCGACAAGGGCTTTTTCTGCCTAAAGAAGCTGAGGTTTTCAATGGATGAAATGAATTTTATACTCAGTGCTGTTGAGCATCTGAAAGAAAACGGGTTTCAGAGTGTTTTCAATATAGTAAAACAAAATGATGGGAGCAGGTTCCTTGATTTTATGGGAGAAAAGTATTTCCTTACTGAATGGATAGACGGAAGGGAATGTGACTTCCTTAATCCTATGGATTTGGAAACGGCAATAGAAGTTCTTGCAAAGCTGCATAACGCCACAGAAGGCTTTATGCCTACCGTATGCCCTGATTGCAGGAATTACCTGGGAAAATGGCCGGAAAACTTTATAAAAAGAATAGAGGAAATGAGGTCAATAAAGGAACAGGTAATGCTGAAACAGGACAAAAATGAAATGGATAGTATATACATGGACTATGCGGATATGTGCATAAAAGACGCAGAAGATGCACTTGAACTCCTGAACGGATCAGGGTATCCCGAACTGGTTCTGGAGGCGGAAAGCAAGAAGAGCTTCATACATCATGACTATGCTCATCACAACATATTGCATACCTTTGACGGAAGGACCTATGTCGTTGATTTTGACTACTGTATTCTTGATGTGGGAGTTCACGACCTGGGAAGCCTTATACTCAGGAATATGAAAAAGAGCAATTGGGATGCCGATAAGGCTATGAGTATTATAGAGATTTACGATAGAATAAATCCCATAAGTCAAAAAGAGCTAAAAACAATGGCCCCTTTTTTCCTTTTTCCACAGGACTTCTGGATGATTTCGAGGCAGTACTATATTGAAAAGAAGGACTGGGAAGAGGAAGAATATGTGGATAAGATGAACACAAAATCGGAATATACCATGATGCGGAGAAGCTTCATCAAGGAATATATGAGGAGAATCGGAATATAGGCAGGGGGGAGCACATATATGTAAATTTATTTACACATATGTGCTTTTGCTTGCTCATATATTTAAATATATCCGTGCCGGAGAACATTATGTATACTTTGAGGTGTTGCCTATGCTTATAGAGGATATTGCAAATGATTTCGGATGCAGGGTGCTTAACAGCAAGCCGTTGAGGGCTGTAAACCTTGTACAGACGGATAGAGGACTTGTAATAATAAAGGAGACATATAGGGAACCGGACAAAATACTATACATACACGGATTAAAGGAATACCTTTACGAGAAGGGCTTTACGAATATTGACCGGTACTTGCTGTCCAGATATCAGCTTCCCTTTGCAATACATGACAATAGAATATTTGTCATGGAGGGGTATATAGAAGGAAGAGAGAGCAGCTTCACAAATCCTTATGACAGGGAAAAGATTGTAAAGGCTTTGGCTTATCTTCATGAGGCGGGAAGGGGCTATGTGGCCCCCACCGGTGCCGCCCGCAGGGACAATATCGGTAAGTGGAAGAAATCCTACAGAAAGAAAATTGATGATATAATAACATTCAAGTCCGAAGCAAAAAGGAAAAGGAAAAAGAGCAGGTTTGACAGGTTGTTTCTTGAGGATGTGGATTTCTATATAGAAATGTGCTGGAGGGGTTTTGATACACTAAAGAATTCCAAGTATGATGAAATATGCAAAAGGGCTAAGACGGAAAATGTTATATGTCACCATGATTATACATATCACAATCTTATTATTGGTAATAACGGTGAGGTAAACATAATTGACTTTGACTACAGCTGCCATGAGTTACCGGTTTATGACCTTGCTTCCTTGATGCAGAAGATACTTAGGCGTTTCAGCTTTGATATGGATATGGCACTGGGGATTATGGACAATTATTGCAGCGTTGCGCCTCTGTCCAGGGAGGAGCTGCAATTGATGCTGTCGATGTTTGAGTTCCCGCAGAAGTTCTGGAGGCTTTCTGAAAGGTATTACAGCGGGAAGAGCGGCTGGGATGAAGATGACTTCATATACAAATATAACGATATTGTTTGTGTAAAGGAGTTAGCCTGGGATTTTGCAGAGGGCTTCAGAAAATATGCGTTATAGCGTACAAATTATAGAGCAGTGTAATAAGGGAGCCAAGCTATACATGGCTGCTCCTATTGTACTGCTTTTTTCTTTTTGTTTTAATCACCCTGAATGACCGAACAACATAATATGTATTATACGGACAGTCAAAACATGGGAGGTTGCAGGTTATGGGAGTGAAGGTAGGAGATATCGTCGGAAGAAAGTCCTATGGTTACGATATATTATTTAAAGTTGATAGTATTGAAGTCAGGATGGATGGCGGCAAAATTATATATATCAAAGGTCTGAACTATAGATTGCTTGCTGATGCTCCGGAATCGGACCTTGCAATTATGCCGTTAAGTAAAATAAATGATGAAAATAGCTTATTTGAAAAGAGGTTAGGCAAGCTGACTAAAAAATCCGGCCTAGTAAGCCAGCCCAAACCTGTCAAACGCCTTTTCATGAGGGAAGAGTATGCTACATTTGAAAGACCGGGTAAAGTTCTTCACGTTGATGGTGATAATGATTATCTGAATATGAGTATGAAGTATTATAAGGAGCAGGAAATCAATGCCGTAGGGAAGCTGGTAAAAGAAATGGATCAGCCGAAGCTTATCAGGTCACTGCTCGAAGAAACCAAGCCGGATATTGTTGTGATAACCGGCCATGACAGTATGTCAAAATTCGGCGGGGCAGCTCCTGGCAGTAAAGAGTATAATTCTATAGACAGATATAAGAATTCAAAGTATTTCATTGAAGCAGTAAAAGAAGCAAGGAAATATCAACAATCCTTCGACGAATTAGTAATAGTGGCAGGGGCATGCCAATCATATTACGAAGGAATACTTGCAGCAGGCGCCAACTTTGCCAGTTCTCCCGGCAGGATCCTGATACACGCTCTGGACCCGGGCATGCTGTGCAGGCAAATTGCATATATGCCCATTGATAGAGTAGCTCCCCTTGAAGAAGTACTGAAGGGCACAATGACGGGGTTAGAAGGTATGGGAGGCATACAGACGAGAGGAAAACTTAGAGCTGGTATGCCGAAATCTCCCTATATTCAATAACAAGGGAGGAAGCAATATGTATCTGAAAGTATTCGACTGTGATAGCAACTCTGGTTCACAAATTGAGATGAATGAATTGATAGCAAGAATTACAGCCTATAATACCGATGCGAAATATGGGTTTGAGCTTTTAAAGGCTTTTGCAGTCATGGCAAGGACTGAACTGGCGAGAAAGACATTTATCTATGGCGGTAAGGGCTGCGAAAACCATAAGGGGTATGACCTGTGCACCGAGCCTGGACAT
The DNA here is from genome assembly GCA_050261415.1 of Caulobacteraceae bacterium. Taxonomy (GTDB): domain Bacteria; phylum Bacillota; class Clostridia; order Lutisporales; family Lutisporaceae; genus JBLNDG01. The sequence continues at coordinate 25,319 of JBLNDG010000177.1, forward strand.
TGCCTGGAATACGGTCTCTCAAAAGTAGCAGTACCGGAATCCGTATACGATGCAGTAAAGGCAACAGGAAACATGATTCTACTGTTTGAAGGAAAGCCAATAAAACCATATTTTCATTACAGGTGCGGGGGTGCCACTGAAAACTCCGAAAATGTATTGGGGAACAGGGTAACCTATCTGAGAAGAGTCCTATGTTCCTTTTGCAAGGATATATCAGATGACAACAGTGACAAGTATTTTACGGTAGACGAATTGGAAGAACTGCTAAAGACCAGATTTAAAAAGCCTGACGGCATATATTACAATATACAGGGTATGTTCGAAGATATGGAGGTTGACGAGCAGGGGAAGATAAGCAGACTAAAAATCGGCTCCAAAGTCTTCAAAGGTACTGAACTGATGAATGTACTCAAGCTTAACTCTACCCGGTTTGATTATGTACCTGTGAAATTTCTCATAAAATGCATAGGGATGGGCCATGGGCTAGGCCTGTGCCAATGCGGGGCAAATGAGATGGCAAAATCGGGAAGAAGCTTTGATGAAATCCTTAGGTATTATTTTACGGGCGTTAAAATAGGTGAAATGGAGATGCCCGAATCGAATAAACCGTTGAAAGGCACAAGGCTGGTTCTTGACGCAGCTTATGGCGGCGAAGGATGCAGCGGAAACGCAGCTCCGGTGGCATCATATGAAAAAGACATAAATCTTGATATTGTTATGAAGCTCAGACGCCTGCTTTCTGATGACGGGGCGGAGGTATACCTGACCAGGGACAGTAATGTTGGAATGGTATTGTCCGACAGAGCTTCCATATCGAACGATAAGAGGCCGGATTTTTTTTTATCGGTAGGACAGAATAGCTTTCAGAATTCGAGTGCCACTGGTACGGAGATATATTATTACAGAGGAGATTCCGAGGGTGAGAAGCTTGCGAAGCTAATAATTGAGGAAACAAGCAAATCTTTTGGCCTAAAAAATAGGGGGATAAGAAACGCAGATTTTTATCTGCTTAGAGAAGTGAAGGCTTCCGCGGTGATTATACAGCTCCTGTATATAAGTAATCCTGATGATGAAAGGCTGCTGCTGGATGAGAATTTCAGGAGTAGTGCTGCGGAGGCGATATATAAAGCTATAAGGAAGTATTATAAAAGTATTCAGTAAGAATAGTATCCCCGGTAAAGCGAAAGCTGCTCCCATTGGGTGCAGCTTTCGCTTATGCACCATTTAATACTTTTTAGAACAGTCCGGTTATGGTGCCTAACTCATCAATGTCTATTTTCTCCGCTGATGGAACCCCGGGCAGTCCCGGCATTACCATGATGTCACCGGTAAGGGCGACGATGAATCCTGCTCCGGCGGATATCCTTACTTCCTTTACTGCTATATTGAAGTTTTTGGGCCTTCCGAGCAGTGCAGGGTTATCAGACAGGGAATATTGGGTTTTTGCCATGCATCTTAAGTGCTCTTACGGTTGCTACGATTACTACTGACGAGGGCTTCAGATCCGCCATTCTACATTTGATATCCATGAATTTTTCAGCCCCGAGGTCTGCACCAAAGCCTGCTTCGGTCACCAGGTAGTAAACCTTCTTCTCTTACGAAACCGTTGGCTTTTCCACCCAAGCCTACAATTACATGCCTTAATGCCCTATCGTTCATGTCCAGTACCCGTTTCCAGACAATCTGCCTGGGATCAATCCCCAATGTATTTCCATGATTTATGTGATTGTCAATCGCGGCCGAAAGCAGGTTGTTTGCAGTGGTTATAGCATGCATATCTCCTGTAAAGTGAAGGTTTATATCCTCCATTGGGACTACCTGGGCATATCCTCCTCCGGCCGCTCCTCCTTTTACGCCGAATACAGGGCCGAGTGAAGGTTCTCTTAATGCAATGCAAGTTTTTTTGCCTATTCTTGAAAGAGCCTGGCCCAGGCCTACTGTTGTTGTGGATTTTCCCTCCCCGGCGGGAGTAGGGGTTATTGCAGTTACGAGAATAAGCTTGCCACCCTTTTTATCCTTTAGCCTGTTCCAAATTATTTTAGCTTTATATTTTCCGTAAAGCTCTATCTCGTCCTCCTCGACACCAATTTTTGGCAATTTCCATAATTGAAAGCATTTTTGCCTCCTGGGCAATTTCTATATCGGTTTTCATATCAGACACGGTTTCTTCCCTTCATAGTAAAAAGACAATAGCAATATGAGCTAATTTATGTCGGTTTGGATTATTTTATGCAATGAGCAGCCTTGGTTGCTAAAATGCGCCAATATAAGCCTTATATATAAAAAAAGAGATAATACCGGGAAGAAACCCGTAAATGCAAGGTAAATCAACTTAAAATACATATAAAATATATTTGACTAATAAAAAAGAAATTGATATAATATTTTATTCTGATTGACATATAATATATGTTATGATAAAATTTAAGATGTTGGGAAGGAAGGTGATTTTTTATGGTCTCAAAAAATACCCTCTCCCTCATCAAAAGCAATATAGACAACTATGTTGGGGAAAGAGTTGTTCTCAGAGCCAATAAAGGCAGGAAGAAGATAAGTATAAAGCAAGGTGTTATTGAGAAGACATATCCCAGTATATTTTTAGTAAGGATTGAAGGCGAGGTTCCCGAGGATTTTGGCAGAACCGTTTCATTCAGCTATTCGGATATACTGACCAAGTCTATCGAGCTTTTTGCTTGCAAGGACAATGTTAAGATAGGCTGTATGTAATCTCCCGACTTACAAAATTTCGAAGCTCTTTACGATGCAATAAACGTTATAATATTAGCTGCAGATTTTGCTTGAAAAGGCAAAGTTAATATGCTGCCGGCGCAACCTTGTGAAAAGGCAAAAAATTGAGACCCGTTTGCGGGTTCTTAATTTTTTTGCCTTTTTTTATAACGAATAGTTATATGTTTCGCACTAAACATCTTATACTTAATTCATATGATGCGACATAAGGTACGGGTAACACTGAATACACGGAAGCCCACTGAAGACACGGCGGGGAAATAATATAAGTTACTGTGTAATTCCGTGAAAAATCCGTGTGTTCCGTGGTTTTCGTCTCTTAACCTTTAAGGAATACCCTGGCTTTCTCGAGTCTGAAGATTACTTCGTATTCAATCTTAAACATGAAATAATTTTTTATTCCCATCTCTAAATTTTTATGCATACAATGCATAAATGTTGTAAAATCTATTTTGCATACTTTAGTGATATTGGAATATCCTAAATATTAACTGGAACTTAACATAAATTTTTCCCCTTTTTATAGTTCTTGAATTAATATACAGATAAATGGAATTAACTGTAAATTGTGCTTGGAGTGCTGTATTTCATGGTCTTGTACATTATGTAAGATTTGTATATACTAAAGTTGCTTAAAATAATTTAGAAAGGAGCCTAGCATATGAATGATATGAATAGGGGACCTTTTTTGAACGTGACCTCCGAAATCGGCAAATTAAAAGCTGTCCTCCTGCATAAGCCGGGTAAGGAACTTGAAAGGCTTACACCGGATTATTTGCGGGAACTCTTGTTTGATGACATTCCATGGCTTAGGAAGATGAGGGTGGAACACGATGAGTTTGCCGAGGTATTGAGGGAAAGGGGAACACATGTATATTATGTAGAGGATTTGCTTTCCGAAATACTGGAGAATGTAGACGTTAAAAGGAATCTTATTAATGATATACTGCTTCACTGCCATATAGAAAACCCCGAACTGCATGAATTGATTTCATCATATTTGTTCGATAAAAGTCCTAAGGAAATGGCGGAAATTGCAATAGCAGGCTTTAACAAAAAAGACCTGCCGGATGTAGAAAGAGAGTATAGCCTCTCGGACTATGTATATAAGGATTACCCGCTTTATATTAATCCTATACCCAATCTATACTTCATGAGGGACCCTGCAGCAGTTATAGGAAACGGGATATGCATAAATTCGATGCATACCGATGCGAGAAGAAGGGAACCGATGCTCATAAGGTACATCTATGAGTACAATCCCGTTTTCAAAAAGGAATATTCCTCAGTCTGGTACAACTATACGCTTCCCCACAGCATAGAGGGCGGGGATATATTGGTTCTGGGCAAGGAAGTAATAGCAATAGGCTGCAGCGAAAGAACCTCTGCAGGCGGAATTGAAATATTAGCGAGAAACCTTTTCGCCAGCAATGAAAACCTTAAAGAGGTACTTGCGGTTCAGATTCCTGCATTAAGAGCATTTATGCATCTTGATACCGTATTTACAATGGTTGATAGGGACAAATTCACAATTTACCCTGGAATACAGGACAAGGTTACTGTATATAAGCTTACTAGAGGCAGTAAGAACGGTATAAAGGTTACTGTGGAGGATGATCTTGTCGGAGCTCTGAAGAGGAGCCTGAAGCTCCCTTCGGTAAACCTTATCCAGAGCGGCGGCGGGGATATAATTACTGCTGCAAGAGAGCAGTGGAACGACAGTACTAATACGCTGGCCATAGCTCCGGGTGTAGTTGTAACCTACAGCAGGAATGAAGCATCGAATGATGTTTTGAGAAAGAATGGAATAAAAGTAATTGAAATTGAAGGCTCCGAACTAGTAAGGGGAAGGGGCGGCCCAAGGTGTATGAGCATGCCTCTCGCAAGAGAAGAAATATAACGCGGAACAATATTTTAAAAGGAGAGATTTAGATGGCAGTTAATCTTAAAGGCAGAAGTTTTCTCACACTAATGGACTTTTCACCATTGGAAATCAGGTACATGTTGGATTTATCCCATGATCTGAAAGCAAAAAAAAGGTCTGGAATATACAACTACATGCTGAAGGGTAAAAATATAGTATTGTTATTTGAAAAGACCTCAACAAGAACCAGATGTGCATTTGAGGTAGCAGCGCTGGAAGAAGGCGCCCATGTTACCTATCTGGATCAGGGAAGCTCACAGATGGGCAAAAAAGAATCCCTTGAAGATACAGCAAAGGTTTTGGGAAGGTTCTATGACGGTATAGAATATAGAGGCTATAAGCAGACAGTCGTTGAAGATCTTGCAAAATATTCAGGAGTACCGGTATGGAACGGACTTACCGACGTTGACCACCCTACACAGATTTTGGCTGACATGATGACTATTGAAGAACATGTAGCAAAGCCGCTCAATAAGGTAAAGGTTGTTTTTGCAGGCGATACAAGGAACAATATGGCTTATGCATGGATGTACGGCTGTGCAAAAATGGGAATGCACTTTGTAGCACTCGGGCCAAAAGAATTAAGCCCAAAAGAAGAGATTGTCAACAAGGTTGGGGAAATTGCGAAAGAAACAGGCGCTGTTGTAGAGATAGCTCATGATATGGAAGCAGTAAAGGGCGCAGATGTAATTTATACGGATGTATGGGCATCAATGGGGGAAGAAGAGCAGATACCTGAAAGAGTAAGACTTCTGACACCTTTCAAGGTTACTATGGAAATGATTAATAAAACAGGGAACCCTGATGTTATCTTCATGCACTGCCTGCCGGCTTTCCATGATTTCGAAACAAAGCTTGCAAAGGAAATGAAGGAAAAAGGCTTTGATATCCGTGAGGTTACGGACGAAGTATTCAGAAGCAAGCATTCAGTGGTATTTGATGAAGCCGAAAACAGGATGCATACGATTAAAGCGGTTATGGTAGCAACATTATAAAAATAGGTATGGGGTGGCGGGTAACACTGAAAACACTGAAATCCACTGAATACACGGCGGGGAAATAATATGAGTTACTGTGTAATTCCGCAGGAATTCTGTGAAAAATCCGTGTGTTCCGTGGTTTTCGTTTCTTCACCTGTGGGGAATACCCTAACTTCCCCGTGCCTATTGCCAATCGCTTGATGAATGCATCGCATTCTATCTTTTTTACGGCATATATAGTACATGGAAAAATATGATTACAGTTTGGAGGAATTGAAATATGGCAGCAACAAAGGTTGTTGTGGCATTAGGAGGAAATGCTCTGCAGGAAGCGGGAAAACCTGCTACTGCTGAAGCACAGCTGGAGGTAGTTAATAAAACGGCGGAGTTTATTGCAGAAATGAGCTGCAGCGGATATGAGCTTGCAATAGCGCATGGGAACGGGCCACAGGTAGGAAGGATACTTTTGGCATCAGAAACTGCTGCAAATGTGACACCGGCTATGCCTTTTGATGTTTGCGGCGCAATGAGCCAGGGGTACATAGGCTACCATATCCAGCAGGGTCTCAGACAGGCACTTAGAAAAAGAGGAAGAAATGTACCCGTTGTTACAGTTGTGACTCAGGTTGTCGTAGACAAGGATGACCCGGGGTTCAAAAATCCGACGAAACCCATTGGTGCATTCTATACTGAAGAAGAAGCAAAAAAGCTTCAAGCAGAAAAGGGTTATGTAATGAAGGAAGACGCGGGAAGAGGCTGGAGAAGGGTTGTTGCGTCTCCTATGCCCAAGAAGATAGTTGAACTTTCTGCCGTAAAGGAATTGTGGGATACTACCATCGTTGTTACAGTTGGCGGGGGCGGGATACCTGTAATTGAAAAAGAGGACGGATCCCTGGAGGGTATAGCAGCAGTCATAGATAAGGATCTTGCGGCAGAGAGACTTGCTGAAGATATTGGCGCAGATATACTGATGATTCTTACTGAAGTTGAAAAGGTATCAATAAACTTCAAAAAGCCTGACCAGAAGGATCTTGACAATATTACCGTTGCAGAAGCCGAAAAATATATTAAGGAAGGTCACTTCGCTCCGGGCAGCATGCTTCCGAAGGTTCAGGCAGCAATGATGTTTGCAAAGGCAAATCCGGGCAAGAAGGCAATAATCACTTCGCTGTACAAGGCTGTGGAAGCTTTGGAGGGCAAGGCAGGTACAACAATAACGCTATAATGATTCCAAAAACTCAAGTAAAGTACTTGAGTTTTTTTTGCCTAAGCTAAATAGAATAAGGTATCCGGAGATGAATAACTCAAAAGTTATTTTATTTTCGTTTCCTGTATAGTATAATATAATTTGTTGAATAAAAGATATGAATAATGCGAAAAATATGAGGTGGCTCTTATGGAAATAGGAAGCATAATAAGAAAACTAAGGCGCAAACAAGATATAAGCATAGAACAGCTTGCAGAAAAAACCGGATTGAGCACCGGACTTATCAGTCAGTTGGAGAGGGATATAACTGGCCCTTCCGTTGCGTCACTATGGAAGATAGCTAAAGCGCTAAATGTGTCTATTAATTATTTTTTTGAGGAATTTGAAGATAATAACCCTATTGTGAGAAAAAGTGAGCGAAAGAAAATACAGTTGCCTAATTCCAATATAACTTATGAGCTGCTGTGTCCCAATCTTCGAAAGGCTATTGAGATGCTGCTGGTGAAAATAGAACCAGGTGAATGCAGTACGGAGGACCAGATAAGCCATGAGGGGGAAGAATGTGGAATTGTTTTGCAGGGAACCATAAAGATTAGATGGGGAGATAAAGAATACTTGCTGGAGGAGGGCGACAGCATATATTTTGACAGCACAGTACCGCACCGGTATGTTAACTGCGGGGATACAACCGCAATATCAATATGGGCCATGGTACCGCCAAGCTTTTAATTCACTGAGACTTAAAACAAACAACCTCTGTTCAATTTTGAACTGAGGTTGTTTGTTTTTTAGAAATATTCAATATAGTGAAATAAAATAAAAAATATTTTAATATATAGAAGGGATTTTCAATTTAATGAAGAATATATTTGCAAGAGGAATTTATACAAAATTAAACAAATTTTTATTAAGGAGGAGTACAAATGACATTCTTCAAGGCGGAAGATACTTGGGCCCTGTGGGCAATATTGATTGCTTGGGCGGCAATAAGCATTTATCTTGAGCAGAAGTTTAAATGGGCATCAAAGGTTAGCGGCGCAATTATAGGGTTATTGGGAGCACTTGTGCTTGCCAATCTTAAAATCATTCCTACATCAGCACCGGTGTATGATGCTGTGTGGGGCTATATAGTTCCACTGGCGGTGCCGCTGCTGTTGTTCAAAGCGGATCTGAGAAAAATATGGAAGGAAAGCGGCAGAACCTTCCTGGCATTTAATATCTCCGCTGTAGGGACTGTGCTTGGTGCTTTTGCGGCAGCATTTCTTCTCGGTAATATGGTTCCCGAAGTTAATAAGGCCACTGCAATGATGACCGGCAGTTATATTGGCGGGGGAATAAACTTTGTCGCTATGGCGGATGCATTTAAGACTTCCCAGAATACAGTTAATTCACTTATTGTAGCAGATAACCTTAACATGGCATTTTATTTCATGGTTCTTATGATGATACCGACACTAGGCTTCATCAGAAAGCACTTCGGACATCCTTACGAGGATGCGGTAGCAGCAGAAGCAGCAGCAGCTGCCGGAGACGGTGAAACCGAGAATAAAGCAGCAAGCTATTGGGGCAGGAAAGAAATATCACTGCTTGATATAGCAATGGCTATGGGGTCTACATTTGTAATAGTAACTGTTGCCAGTAAGTTTGCAGGATGGGTTGGCAGCAGCGGTGCGCCTGGCATAATAACAGCAATTCTGGGACAAAAATATTTAATTATTACTACTCTTACTGTTATTCTTGCAACAGCCTTCCCGAAGTTCTTTGGGGAAATAAGAGGGGCGCAGGAATTAGGAACATTCATGATATATATATTCTTCGTTGTAATAGGCGCTCCGGCAGATCTTAAGATGATAATAGTGAACAGCCCTCTTCTGTTTGTATTCTGTGCTGTTACAGTTATCATTAACATGTTGGTAACCTTTGGTGTAGGCAAATTATTAAAGTTTAATGTTGAAGAGCTCTGTGTAGCATCCAATGCGAATGTAGGCGGACCTACAACTGCAGCAGCAATGGCCATAGCTAAGGGTTGGACGGAACTTGTATTACCTGCAATGCTTGTAGGGGTATGGGGCTATGTAGTAGGTAACTATCTGGGCTTATTCACGGGAACTATGGTTGGAAAACTTTTTGGAATGTAAACTGGAATAAGATAAACGGATGGGTTTCTCCCATCCGTTTACCACATGGAGGTAGAAGTTATGAAAATACTAGATGGACATTCAGATATACTAACTGACGTAACAATTAAAAGATTGAGCGGGGAGACCGATGTTTTTAGAAGGTACCATGTGGATAGGCTAAGAAAAGGCAATGTCGGAGGGCTTATACTTGTAGTCTGGGTAGATCCCCCATATACAGATAATCCGGCACGCAGAGTACTTGATGTGTTGGGTGCAACCTTTGAGGAAATCGAGGATATGAAGGAGTATGCAGGTATAGTATACAAGGCAGATGATATGGATAAAATACAAAACTCCGGAAGAATCCCGATTGTGCTCGGAATGGAGGGATTAAGCGGTTTGGGCGGAAACGCAAGCTTGATAAGTATGCTGTATAAACTAGGAATCAGGCATGCATCCCTTACATGGAACGAAGAAAATGAATTTGCAACTGGTGTGACAAGTGCTAATACAAACAGGGGAATTACTGAGCAAGGTATCAAAGTTTTAAAAATGATGGAAGAACTCGGTATGATAGTAGACGTATCCCATGCAAATGAGAAAACCTTCTGGGATATCTACGAGCATACGGAAAAGCCTTTTATAGCCTCTCATTCAAATGTGTACAAGCTATGCAGCGTCCCAAGAAATTTGAAAGATGAACAGATAAAAGCTATTGCTCAAAGAGGCGGAGTGATAGGTATAAATGCATGGCCTGACTTTGTGGATAAAGAGAACCCAAACCTTGAAAAGCTGGCAGGGCATATAGATTATATCGCTGAATTAGTTGGTATAGATCATATAGGCTTTGGTTTTGACTTTTGCGATTTTCTTACCGGTGATACCACGGGCAGCTTCCAACAGGGAGAGACAGTATCATCCAACGACATTGAGGATGCCACCAAGATACCCAAGTTGATTGAACTACTGCAAAAGAAGGGATACAAGACTCAAGACATAGAGAAAATAGCTTATAAAAACATGGAAAGAATTATAAAGAAAATAATATAACAGAAGAATCCGGGGCCAATAGCCTATAAATTTTATATCTGATTGAAATTCTGGATTCAGCTTATTTACAATAAAATATCTGCTTATACTGTATTTGATTTTGTAGCTGCCATGGCTTTGGATGAGAAGTGAGTTAAGGAGGGTAAACAGAATGTACTACTACTTAGTACCCGGAATTTTTCTGGTGCTGGCAGCAGTTTACTATTTCTTTGCAGTGTTTAGTAAGGATAAGGAGTTAATATCCAAGTTAAACCGGAGAGCTGCATTAACAGGATGGGAAATTAAATCAAAGGATGATATACTGCATTTCTTGGAAGGTTACATTTATTAGCAATACAGGAGACTGCATGAATGAAAGCGCCGGAAATATAAGAAAGCAGTTCGACAGCCTGAAAGCTACAATATCAGACATGAACAACATAGAAAGCAATATATCTGAAATCCTCAACGGTTTGAAGCTGCTTACGAATAATGACAGAAAGCTGGTAGGGGAGTATGAAGTTATAAACAATAAGGTTAATAACCTAACCGAAATTGCTGAACAGAACACTGAATTGGTATCTGAAGTAAGCTCCTCCATAGAAGATGAAACAAAGTCGGTTGCTACACTACAAAGCATTGTTGAAGAGTTGGAAGATAACTCAAGTGCCTTGTACAGGAAGCTTGTTGAAGAGGAGGACAAAAGAACTCCTAAGATAATAGTATTGAGTACAGAAGATTTCTATCCGTATACTATATATGACAACAAAACGGATACATTCACGGGTGTTGATGTAGATATATTGAGGGAGATATACGGTAGGAAAGGATATGAAGTCAGGTTCAGGAACGTTACCTTTGCAAGTGCCCTGAGGCTTATCAGGAAAGGACATGCAGACCTGATTCCGACACTGATAAAGAATAAACAGAGAGAAGAATTCATGCACTTTTCGGAGCCATATAGAGAAGCAAACAGAGATATTTTTCTGACAAATGCCGCTTCAAATGTCAGGATAGATGACAGTGAAGATTTGGAGGAATATACTATTGGCATAGTAAAGGGCTATACTTACACAGAACTGCTGATGAATAACAATAGAATAAAAAAGGATATCAGTGTCAATGAAGATATATTGTTTAGAAAGCTGCATCGAATATTTGCCGATATAAATACGGATGTTGGGTATTTGTAAATTGAATCTGTGGAAGTAATTATCCACGGATTTTTATTTTCATCTCTAATAACTTTATTAGTAGAAATTATAAAAAAACAGCGAAAAAACAGTTGATAATTGGGTTGCTTTCATATATCATAGACAAAGAGTGCTCGAGAAAAATTGTAAATAAATGTAATGTTGGAAATAATAAATTCAATATCTCAATATATTAAAAAGGGGGAAAATAAATGGCTAAACGTATCGTACAAGTCGATGAAAAACTACCGTTACTAGAAAGCATACCTCTCAGTTTTCAGCACCTTTTTGCAATGTTCGGGGCTTCAGTTCTGGTTCCGATGCTCTTCAAGATAAACCCGGCTACAGTCCTACTGTTGAATGGAATTGGAACATTATTGTACATATTCATTACAAAAGGCAAGATACCTGCATTTCTTGGTTCCAGCTTTGCCTTCCTTTCCCCTGTGTTCGTGGTTATGGCGAACAAGGGATATGAGGCTGCCCTTGGAGGGTTTATAGCATCCGGACTGTTATTTATAATTGTTGCACTAATATTTAAATTTGCCGGTACGGATTGGATAAATGTCGTATTTCCACCAGCCGCGATGGGAGCAATAGTGGCAATCATCGGGCTTGAGCTTGCACCTACTGCCGCACAAATGACCGGCCTTGTGCTTGACAAAAGTGATCCCAGCCTTTATATGAACCCTAAGGCTTTGATTGTATCAATATCTACTCTGGTAATTGTCATTGTCGGTTCTGTCATATTCAGAGGTTTCCTGGCAATAATCCCGGTGCTTGTCGGAGTTGTCGGCGGCTATATTATCTCGCTGGCATTAGGCATTGTAAATCTCAAGCTGATTGCTGATGCTTCGTGGTTTGCGTTTCCGACTATCTACAGGCCTGTGATTGATATATCGTCAATCATTACGATACTTCCTGCCGCACTGGTAGTAATTGCAGAACACATAGGGCATCTTATAGTAACCGGAAATATAGTAGAAAAGGATCTTACAAAAGACCCGGGACTTCACCGTTCACTAATGGGCGATGGCATTTCTACTACACTTTCCGGTTTTTTCGGATCTGTTCCTACCACTACTTACGGTGAAAACATAGGAGTGCTGGCTATAACCAAAGTTTACAGCGTGTGGGTTATAGGAGGAGCTGCAGTAATTTCCATAGTGATATCCTTTATAGGAAAGTTCTCGGCAGCAATACAGACAATACCGAGGCCTGTTATGGGCGGGGTTTCGCTGCTCCTGTTCGGAGTGATAGCAGCTTCAGGTATCAGGATGCTGGTTGAAGAAAAAGTTGATTACAGCAAACCAAAAAATCTTGTACTTACGGCAGTTGTATTAATCATCGGTTTAAGCGGGGTACACATTCAAATCGGTACTGTATCACTGGCTGGTATGGCTTTGGCTACAGTAATTTCAATAGTGATAAGCTTATGCTTCAAGCTGTTTGAGGTAACGGGCTTGCTCAACGAGTAAGCTTTAAAATAGATAAAGGTATGAACGGTAATTTTAAATGCTGTTCATACCTTTTTATTATTACAGAATAAGATATATTAACTGATTTTGTAATGATAAATCTTTTTTCACGGCATATATAGGCATAAATTTCTTCTCGTCTCATATAAATTAATAGAAAAATACTATAGTAGGAGGAGGAAAACTAATGCCAGTTGAGTTAATAAAAAATCCACTGAAGGTTTCCAGGATAATAGGCGAAAATGTTTTCAGCACGGTAGTGGAAGAAGATATAAATGTACCGGATATAAATCCGGATTTATACAGAATACTTGCTCCGAGTGCGACTGTGCAGCTCAAAGACTGTGAAGTATTAAGCGATAAAGTGATGGTAAACGGCCAGGTGCTTATAAACGTACTATACTCAGCAGATATGGAGGGTAAACCCTTATGCAACATGGATGTAGCAGCTAATTTTTCTCATGGTATAGAAATACCTGGTGCCAGAGCGAAGATGAAGGAAAATGTGAATGTAGTAATTCAGCATATAGAGTGCTACATGATAAATTCAAGGAAACTTAATGTTAAAGTAATTATGGACATATACTGCAGGGTAGAGGATCTTTTCGATATGGAACTGGCAACTGATGTAAGGGGAATTTCAGATATTCAGGTTTTGAGGGAGCCCGGTACCTTCAAGCAAGTCACGGGAAGCAACAAAGACAGGTACGAATTTAATGAAGAACTTGTGCTTCCTGCTGAAATGCCGAAAATTGATAAGGTTATGAAATCGGATTACAAGGTTACTATTAAGGATGATAAGCCGATTGACGGAAAGGTAGAAGTCATAGGTGTACTGGGAGTAAACATACTGTATAGAGCGGATGACGAAGCAAAATCGTTGAATTATTATGAGTTTGAAGTTCCATTTACGCAATACATAGAAGTACCTGCAGCAGAAAGAAATATGGAATGTCTGACTGACGGTGTTCTTCAGGAATGCTATCTTGACCCTGGGGAAGACTCCTCTGGTGAAAAGAGGGTATTGAACGCATACATGGTGCTTAATCTGGGCACAAAAGTGTTCAGGGATACAGAGCAGGATGTTGTTATAGATGCTTATAGCCCTTCCAGCGTAATAGACCTGGAGAAAAATACGTATATTACGGATGACCTTGTAGGAAAAGCCCGTTCCAATATCATCATCAAGGAAACCATGGGGGTAAAGCATGGAGAACCGGAAATAGAAAAGATATGCTATATCAATGTAGTACCGGTTGTAAATGAGGTAAAGCTTTTGGACGATAGGGTAGTGGCAGAGGGGATTATGGAATGTAATGCAGTATATATGACCTCTTACAGCGCTGAACCAATGTGCAGTGTAACAGAACAAATTCCCTTCAGACATTTCATGGATATTCCGGGAGTAAAGCTTGGAATGCCTTATACTGTAAAGTGCAATACAGAAAACGTTTCATTCTCGCAGATCAACAGTGAAATGATAGAGCTTAGAGCAGTGTTAAACGTTTATGCCGAGGTACTGAAGCACACGGAGAAAAGACTGGTAGACAAGGTTGAAGAAGTAGAAGGCGTAAGTATAGATGTAAGCAGAATACCGGCTGTAACAATATATATGGTACAAAAGGGCGATACACTGTGGAGTATTGCAAAGAGGTACAATACAACGGTAGATGCTCTTGTCAAAATGAATAATATTGAAAATCCGAGCAAGTTGACAGTGGGAACGCAAATAATGATACTAAAAAGCATCCGCCTGGGACAGAATTCTTCAGGCAAGTAAAAGATAGATTGCACAGCAATCTTCCAGGTACGAGGTTTGGGGTATGAGGCATGGGGAAGCTAGGGTATTCCCTGCGGGTTAAGAAACGAAAACCACGGAACACACGGATTTTTCACGGAATTCCTGCGGAATTACACAGTAACTCATATTTTTCCCCGCCGTGTATTAAGTGGGCTTCCGTGTATTCAGTGTTACCTGTTCCTTATGTCGCATTCTATGAGTTCAATGTAAAATGTTTAGTGCGAAACATATGGTTAAAAAAATAAATTGTATATTAAAGCAGGAAAGGTGCGGACCGGCTCATTGCCGAGCTGAAGTCCGCAGGTTTGTAAATTTGCACTTGATGCTTTTGCATCAGTGCATGTTTATAAAATTCCTGCTTTTGTTTTTTGAAAAAATATACTAAAATCAAGAAGTGAGCACATAATAAAATGCAGAATTATGTATACAAAAAATAGACAAACTAAATAAGGAATGTTACATTAATGGCAATGGGCAATGGGTAATAGGCAATGGGCTGATTGTAGTGCTTCGGAGTTCTACTTGAACCTATTGCCTCGTGCCTCGTGCCTATCGCCTATGTTGGAGTGTGATATATTTGAACAACCAGGTTGGCAAGGCTGCCGCAAAAATAAACTTAGCCATTGATGTATTAAGAAAGCGACCGGACGGGTATCATGATGTAGTGATGATAATGCAGTCGGTGGCATTATTCGATACTATTACAATAAGAGTCGTAAAAGGTGATATAAAGATTACTACGAACTCTGCCAAGATTCCAACTGATAGAACGAATATAGTGTATAAGGCCGCAGAGTATTTGAAAACAAAGTATAATGTCAAAGATGGTGTAATTATAAATATTGACAAGAACATACCTGTGGCTGCAGGTTTAGCCGGCGGGAGCGCAGATGCGGCTGTGACACTCAAGCTCTTGAATAAAGCGTGGGATTTAAGGCTATCCAAGAACGAACTGCTTGAAGCGGGAAAAAAGCTGGGCTCAGACGTTCCATTTTGCATACAGGGGGGAACCGCACTGGCGGAAGGGCTTGGAGAACGTTTAACACCCCTTCCGGGGATTCCGGATTGTTATATACTCCTCGCCAAACCTTCGGTCAGCATATCTACAAAAGAGGTATATGAGGGCTTGAGAATGGAAGAGATAAAAATACGGCCTGACATCAAGGAAATGATAAAGTGCATTGAGGAGGGTGAGTTGGCCGGAATTGCATCAAATATGAGAAATGTGCTTGAAACGGTCACTGTAAGGAAATGCCCGCAGATTGAGGAGCTAAAATCGAAGCTTGTGGAATACGGGGCTCTGGGAAGTATGATGAGCGGCAGCGGTCCTACAGTATTCGGGATATTTAAGGACATGGCTTCAGCGCATAATGCATATGATAATGTTAAATCCATGGTAAACGATATTTTCGTTGTCAAGACAATTAATCAGACCTGGGATTTTTTTGATACGAAGTAGAAAAGCTGAATGAGAAAAGAGACAGGGGGCGATAATAATGGAAAAGGACTTCCTTGAATTAAAACTGGACAACTATAAACCTTTAAGGGAAATCGTATTTGAGTCAATCAGGAGTGCAATAATATCAGGCGTCTTAAAGCCGGGGGAAAGGCTGATGGAAGTGCAAATGGCCGAAAAGATGGGTGTCAGCAGGACCCCTATAAGAGAAGCAATAAGAAAGCTGGAGTTGGAAGGCTTGGTAATAATGATACCAAGGAAGGGCGCTTATGTTGCTGATCTTTCCCTAAAAGATATCACAGATGTACTGGAGCTTAGAGCAGCCTTGGAAAGCCTGGCTTGCGGCCTGGCGGCACTTAGAATTACCGAAGAAGAAATAGAAGAGCTGGAAATGATTGCTGTACAGTTTCATCATGCCATTGAAAATGATGACTTTGAAGAAATGGTCCAGAAGGATATAGAATTCCACGATAAAATATTCAAGGCCACAAGAAATGAAAAGCTTCTGCAGATAAACAACAACCTAAGGGAACAGGTTCAAAGGTTCAGGATAATGTATATAAAGAAATCAAATAAATCAAAGGAGCTTTCAAAAGAGCACTACGAAATTGCTGAGGCAATTGCCAACAGAAATATTGATCTTGCAGAGAGGCTTGCCAAAGCGCATATAGAAAATGCTGAAAACTACATCATGAAAATGGTGGAGGATATTCCGGAGAATGTGTTAAATAAAGACAACTGAAGGAAAGAAGGATTGAGCAAAAGTGAATGTTATAGTTCTTGCAGGAGAAAAGAAGGATAACAACACAAATAGCTTGAGTGATCAGACCCCAAGGGAAGAAAAATTAAACAAAGCTTTATACATAATTAAGAATAAATTCATGATTGAATATGTGATTGAAACGCTGAAAAAGTCGGAATTTATAGATAAAATAGCAGTTGTGGGTCCCAAAGACAAGCTTGCACCGGTAATCGGGCATATGGTGGACTATATGGTCGAGGGCACGGATTCAATAGTGTCAAATATAATTCTGGCCTTAGAGTTTTTCCCAGGCGAAACCGAGGTTCTTATCGTTACCTCGGACATTCCCATGATAACTGTTGAAGCCATTGAGGATTTTATTGAAAGGGCACGTCTTCAGAATGTTGACCTATGCTATTCCATAATTGATAAAAAGGTGAATGATGAAAAGTATCCCGGAGTCAGAAGAACTTATGCAAGGCTGTGGGAAGGGCAGTTTACCGGAGGAAATGTATTTTACTTCAACCCCATAATAAAAGATAAATGCAAGGATTTCGTAGAGAAAATGCTGGAGTACCGGAAGAGCCCGGCTAAAATGGCTGGAATACTCGGTTTCGGTTTTCTCATACGGCTTGCATTAGGTATCCTGACTATCAATGCCATCCAGAAAAAATGCGAAAAGCTCCTTGGTATAAAAGGTGCAGCAGTAATATCGCCTTATCCTGAGATAGGTAATGACGTAGACAGGTTGAGTGATTTGGAGGTTATCGAAAAGTATATAAGTTAATAAAAAACGCTGTAAAAGGTTCCTATTGAATGTAAGTAGTTCAATAGGAACCTTTTTTGTGTATATATGTAACTTCTTTTGCAGAAAATATGTTTTATACTGAATACCACATACGTTGGAATGCTAATGCTTGATGTTTGGACCCGAAGGAGCAGTGTGGAAGAAATGTTAAAAATAATTATACAGAATATTAAAGAGTTTTTCGATGCTACTGTTTTCATAACGATTTTATGCATAGGTGTTTTTGTGATAGCTGTAGACTACAGATATTTCAGAAAAATCAAATATAAAAAGGATGCGGCAATTACTCTGGCTATTGGTATAGTTTATTTGCTGCTGCCCTTCGCACTCTTACTGATCAGTATGCTTTAGGGAGGTGTAAAGATGGGTTTCTTTTCTACCAGGAAGACAGATAGGAACAGTAAGTATAAGAATGAAAGCGGGAAGACAGTTAATTCAACTGATATAGAAGTGAATATGAAGAGACTCAAAGAATGCCTTAGAGACTGCGAGGATATTGTCTATAAGGAATTCAGAGTGGGTGAGGATCAAAAGCTTAAGTTCCTTCTGGTATATACTGATGGAATGATTGACAAATTGGTTGTAAACGAGGCGGTTTTAAATCATTTGATGGTCTATGTAAGGGAAGTGCCGCCAGGCCCGCTGGAAAGCACCGATGCATTGTATGAGCTTGTCAGGTATGGTTCCATTCCTGCTTCTGAGCTTACAGAAAAGGATACTCTTGAGGATGCAATACTGTCCATTCTAATAGGCGATGCAGTGCTTTTCATCGATGGTAATGAAAAATGCATTATTATTGGTGCTAAGGGCTGGCCTACCAGATCTGTTTCGGAGCCGAACACAGAGTCCCTTATCAGGGGCCCAAGGGACGGTTTCACAGAAACCTTCAGGGTCAATACTGCACTGGTGAGAAGAAGGATAAGAGATCACAAGCTCAAATTGAAACAGCTGAGGGTAGGGGTAAGAAGCCAAACCGATGTAGGCGTAATGTACATAGAGGATATTGCAAATCCTGCACTTGTTGAGGAAGTAAAAAGAAGAATAGGTACTATAGAAATAGATGCGATAATAGAAAGCGGATATATAGAACAGCTTATAGAGGATAATTATTTATCACCTTTTCCACAGGTAAACGTAACTGAGAGGCCTGACGAGGTAGCGGCAGCATTGTATGAGGGCAGGGTAGCAATACTCGTGGACAATTCACCCTTTGCTCTTGTGGTGCCTACAACACTGAACAGCCTTTATCAGTCCCCGGAGGATTATTATGACCGGTGGTTCATAGCTTCGGTGCTCCGTTTTATAAGATATACCGCCAGTATAATTTCACTGGTGCTTCCGTCAATATATATTGCAGTAACGTCCTTTCAGCCGGGAATATTGCCTCTAAAGCTTGTAATCTCTATAGCGTCAGCGCGGCAGGGCATTCCTTTCCCTGCTCTTATCGAGGCGTTTCTTATGGAAGCGACTTTTGAACTGCTTAGAGAAGCCGGTTTGAGGCTTCCGATTCCTATAGGCAGTGCGATAGGAATTGTGGGAGGTATTGTTATAGGGTCTGCTGCGGTCGATGCAGGCGTTGTGAGCCCTATAATGGTTATTATAGTTGCGATTACTGCAATATCTTCATTTTCAATACCGAACTACAGTCTGTCCGTAGGCTTCAGGATATTGAGATTCCTGCTTATGATTTTTGCCGGGATACTTGGATTGTATGGCATCATGCTGGGCTTGCTTTTGATACTGAGCCATCTTGTAAGGCTTAAGAGCTTCGGGGTTCCATACATGTCCCCATATGTCGCTTTTGTAGCCAGTGATTATAAGGACACAGTGGTAAGGGTTCCTCTGTTTATGATGGTCAGGAGGCCGTACCATCTGACTAGAAACAAAATCAGGCTTAAGAACAATAGGAACCTTATAAATCAGTTGGAAC
>JBLNDG010000178.1:0-34687 GCA_050261415.1 Caulobacteraceae bacterium
GAAGATGACCATCCTTTTTGAGTATTTTTTTCGCAATTAATATTTTAACAGGATGCCATCTTCTTTTCTATTAAATTGGTTGCTTTTCCCACTAAAACCCTACTGTAACTTTACGCTATGATATGCAGAAATATGCCTAGAATGCTGTTAGGCATATAGGTTTTTGTTCTGCCCGGAAAAGTTCGTTTACAACCGGCGTATATTTTACATCTGATATCTCAGCTAAACCGTATTTCAGCAAAGCTTTAAAATCAACAGCTCCCACAACAATAGAAGAGAAATCCGCTATATCCATGCTTATTTCTGCTTCATACCCGTTATCTTCCGCTATTCTCGCATTACCATTTTCAAAGTGGACTATCAAGCCTGCATTATTCTCCTCCAGGAAGTTATCCCTTATGTTCAATCTGAGCCTGCAACTCTGGTTATTGAAGTTATGGCCCTTCATTGCTTCAAATAAACCCCTTACATTTATCACCCTATACATAATGCCGAGCCCTTGTATGTTGCTTTCATGGCATACGGGAGAAAAGATACGGTCTGTGCCGTTACGCGGATCTGACAGCAAATAATGAAAATATTCATCCTGGGTGTTGATTATTACCCTGTTTATCTGGTCATCCTGGGTATTCAGGAAGGTCATCAGCTCCATAAGTGCTTCTGCGTTTTCATATAGAAGCTCCCTTACCACAATGTTGTGTTTCAGAAAGTTGTCTTCATTCATCTTCTTAAACATGAACACAATATAGCCCTCTATTCTGCCGCCCCTTTTATACACAACTGTATTGTTCTGCGGTATGCCAAGCATATTATTCAGCTCATATTCTTCCCTATCCATCATTCCATTGGTTTTTTCCGCTATTCTGGCATAGCAGTCCAGCATAAGCTGTTTGTCCGTGTCCCCGTAGAACGCAATATGCTCCTTGGAGCCTCCCTTCGGAAAATGTTGAGGCCTTATGCTGTACTGATTCATTTTCGTTCCGAAGCCGAAGCCCATGTTTTTGTAAAAATCAGGCCTGAAAGGATACAATACCACTATAGGGGTATTCCTTTCCCTATAATGCTTCAGGAAATAGGACACAATACCCTTCGCAACTTTTTCCTTCTTATGCGCCAAATCAACCGCAACAAGGGCCAACCCGCCTGCATCAACCTTAACAGAATGCATTTTCATCCTGAAATCATGAAAACGCATCCCCCCTAAGAGCTGTCCATCCCGGAAAAGTCCGTAGGAATTTGTCTTTTCATCCTCGTTCTGGATCTTTATCAAGCGTTCTTCGAACCTTAGCCTGTCCTCGGCAGTATTAAGCCCTATATGCGGATACGCATTGGCGGCTATTTCCACAAACTGCCTGAAATCTTCATCCCTTAGTTTTCTCACAATCTCCATAATATTTAACCCCTCTACATTATTTTTTATTTCCCGGGAAATATCTACATATTTCGCGCTATTATTCATTCTATTTCCTATGTTTTCGGGGATATTAAACCGTACATTCCGCTCTATTATTTTTAATTTTAGCAGAGTGGAGTTCAGTTTTAAAGTAGAATATATGAAAGGCCGGGGGTTATGCCCCGGCCTCGTGGGTGATTTTACGGTATCAACAAAGAGCCCTTTTCCTTCATGTCACTAATTCCGATTGCTTTTATCATTCCTCCGGAAAGTGTATAGATGTTATCTCCGATGTATATTATTCTGTCTATGTTCTTGTTGCTGTCATACCAGTAATCCCCTGCTTTACTGTATTCCTCTTCGCTTATGTGGGAAATCTTCCCCTTCAGCTTAAAGCCGTTTTCAAGGTCTATATTATATATATAGGCACCTTGGAATGTGAAGCTTCCATATACAGGCATACCGTTTTCCTCGTTCTTTTTCTGGCCCTGCACTTCCGCAACCGTTATGGGGAATGCAAGCAGATTCTTGTCCTTTGAGAACAAGAGAGCTTTATGATTTCTTAGAAGTTCTGAATCAGTACCTCTGTCCCCAATGGTTTCCTTGAACTCTTCCTTAGGATTCTGCACATCTGTTACATCAAATATAGCCATTTTCATTCCCAGATAATATGCCGTGCTTCCTGTTATATTTCCCGACTGGTCTTTGTGGACTACTTCTACAGAATCCTTGCCGAAGCCTATTATATGGTTTTCGTCATAAGGATGGAGGTAATCACTGTAGCCCGGAATCTTAAGTTTTCCAAGTATCCTGGGCTTGCCGGCATCTTTCAGGTCTATGACAAACAGAGGATCAACCTTTTTATAGGTTACCATGTATGCCCTGTCACCCATGAACCTGACGGAATAGATTTTTTCTCCGGGTGCTATATCTTCCAGCTTCCCGTGAATATTCAAATCCGGATCAAGTATATATAGGTTATTCTTGGAGGTGTTCTCATCTGTCCTCCAGACCTCACCCTTTGTTGTAGCTATCCGGAAAAAGCCTTCGTTTTCATCCATGGAAAACTGGTTCAGTATTGAGCCCTGAACCTTGCCTTTCCCTGTGTAATCAAGCTTTCCATTATTTAAAGCAAATCTGTAGACTACAGTCTCCCTGTCCGGGAAGCTCATTACAGTGGTTTTTGGTGCTGCTGAATCATATATTACCGGGTCCTTTCCGTTTATCGGGACTATATTATTCTTGGTAACCGCTACGTAGAGGTTTTGTTCCGATGCATATACGCTTTGCCCGGAGCCGAGATATGTGGATACATTTACCCCTTCTGCCGGAGCGTCCAAGTCCAGACCTGCTGCAATCATATAGCTAAGCTCTATGGAATCCGGGAAATATGAGATTTTGTCATAGTCAATTTCTACAGGCTCCTCCTTTACTGCCGAATCTCTGTAGAAAGGCCTGTGGCAGTAACCTATATACTTATTTGATATAAGGTAGATTTTTGAGCCTATTTTTCTGGAAGACAGGTAGTTGCCTTCAAGCTCAATCTCTCTCAGTTTTTTTATTTCATCCTTGTTGGTGATGTCATATATAAGCAGCTTTACGGTTTCATTGCTGTTATAATAATGGAACCCGGGCATCAATGGCTTTTCCTCCGGTTTGTACACGGGAATATCCATATTTGAAATTCCGATAACCGTAAGATACTTTTCGTCCAGATAAATCTCAACAGGATACATCTGCTCTTTTTCCAGATCGATAATCTTCCTGATTTTCATTTTGTCTGCCGGATATGCTTCTGCTGCAACTATCCTGTTGCCGTTGACCTGATAAATGTATTTACCGTCTGTTTTAACTATATCTGCTTCATCAACACCTTTAACCTGAACGTTGGTAGTTGAATACTGCTCTGCCTGGTCAGGCGCTGCTGATGCAGCCTGCACTGCCGCCCCGTCAATTGCTTTTGCAGCTTCGTTAAAAATGGGGATACCCGCACGTTTTTTTACTCCATAGTTGTAATAGTTGTTTGCAGTAACCGTTTCCTTCAGTATCTTCTGCAGTTTTTCCTCAGTGCCGACCTTGGGTAAAATATCAACAGCTTTTGCTATGGTAAAATTCAATTTTATACCGTCATTCAGTGTCTTTCCCGATGTATAACTCACTGCTTTTCTTATATACAAAGTATAGGTTTCGCCGGGTTTGTAGCTGACAAGCGGAGAAATCAGAATAGATTTCCCATCCTTCCCCAGCTCCCTGGAAATCTGTACTTTGCTGCCGGAGCCGTCCGTTACATAAATATTGCTCCTGTTTACGGTAACCGCTGATACCGGTTCATCAAAGGGTATGCTGATGATAATATTGCCTGACACTGCTGTTCTGGCAGGCAGTTCCACAAAGGTGTCATTCCTGGCAAAGGCGAACAACGGTAAGGATATGCAAATAATCAGTATTGCAAGCAATACCCTTTTGGCTTGTTTTCCATAATCCTTCATGGGTTCATCACCTTCCTGGCATATTTTCCGTAAAATACGATTATTTTACATCCACTTGTTAGACGTATTCTCTAGGATATAGTTCCCTTATTTTTTATATGTATCCTGAAAATTTGAGCAGCAAAAAACCGGCATATAAACAAATGGTCTGTATACCAAATAATAATATCCTGTTATACATACCGTTTGCTTTTATATTCTCTTACATAACAAAAGCAGCCATTTATATATGAGCATCTTATAGAAAGATTGCACATGGAACTTGAGTTGCGAATTCTTAGAAACAGCAGTGAGCGAAACACGAGGTTGAGCTAGCTTTTCGGGGCTCGGAGCCCCTTTCTTTAGTGGTCACATTTTTCTTAGGATTCTAAACTTAGTATCCATCAAGATTTCTATACCAATGCCAAGCTATACATGGCTGCCTTATATGAACCTTGTTATTCCATATATATCTTTATATCCACATTGAAATTAGGCAAAAGAAAGCTGCCCTTGTTGTCTATTGATATTTCCACAGGTACTACTGTTTCACCGTTTTGTTCCACAGCCCTGTTTGATATGCTTGTCACCTTTCCCTTATACTGCTTGCTCTTGTCTGCCACAGGTGTTATTTCCACATTTGCACCGAGCTTTACATCCTTTATGAATTCCTCCGCAACATCGGCCTTTACTACCATGGTATCGAGATTCATTATGCTGAGGACTTTATTGAAGGAGCTTAAAGTATCACCCGGCTTGCAGCCTATTTCATATACAATTCCATTGTCTATATCGGATATTATGTTGTTTTCTGATATATAGGCCTTACCGATATTGCTCTTCATCTGATTCAGCTCATTCTGTATTGTAGCAGTTTTTTCATTTTGTATTGCTATGCTGTCCGAAACATCCTTGTTCCCAAGCTTTTTTTCATGCAGCATTATATCCAGGTTATATTTAATATCTTCTGCATTCTTTCTCTTTTCATCTACGGATTTTACAAACTCATCATAATCATATTTTGAAACGGCGCCGGTCTTATAAAGCTTTTCCTGGGCCTCCAGGTCCTTGGAAGCTTTCTGCAGCAAGTCATTCGCATAGTTCAGGTCGTTTACCAATTTTTTAATATCGGGATCAGTGTTCTTATCCAGCTGCTCCTCAATAAGCTTGCTTTGGAGTTTATCCGCTTCGAGCCTTGAAATGTTGAGTTCATGCTCCTTGCTTTTTATCTGTTCCAGATAGTTTTTCATATCCAGTACAATCAGAACATCGCCTTTTTTTACACGCTGGCCATCCTTGGCTTTGACCTCTATTACCGGAGCACTGAAATCCACGTTTATATTTTCGATATCATTAACCTCAACAGTCCCAAAAGCCTCAACAGTTTTTTTAAGCTCAGGAGTCGGCGTTACCTGTGCAGCGGCGTCATTCGCAGGTTTACTACAAGCTGCAGTTGTTGCCATAACTCCAACTAAAGCAAAAATAAGTAGTTTTTTCTTCATTATCCCCACACTTTCCCATCTCTCACGTTTATTGTCCTGTTGCCATATTCTGCAGCTTCCTTTGAATGGGTTACCTGCACTATGGTTTTACCTTTTTCTTTGTTTATCCTCTGCAAAAGCATCATTACTTCAGTACCTCAACCTCAACCTCTCCCAATTTGAACGCCTTATACAGGTTCCTGGCTTCTATGATTGCTTCCATCTAATTGTTTACACTCCTTTTGACTGTTTATAGCTAATATATTGCTATTCATACTTTATCGCCTCAATTATGTTCAGCCTGGAGGACTTTAGAGCAGGGCTCACTGACGCTACCAGACTTGCTGCCGCTCCTCCGAGCATGGAACTTATAATAAACGCTGCCGAATAGTGCACGCCTATCGGTATGTCGATAGCTCTCATCAGGTATGGTATAAGGGACACCATTATAACCCCCGATAGAGCCCCTACAGAGCCCCCTATAAGGCCTCCAGACAGAGCTTCAATGAAAATCATCTTGATAATCTGCAGCTTACTCATTCCGGCAGACCAAAACATTGCCAGAGCCCGCTTTCTCTCCATAAAGCTTGTCGCAAAGTTGTTGACTACGCCGAATATCCCGATTACCATTGCAATAACCGAGAACAGCTTGAATATGTTGAACAACGAAGCATTGGATTCATTATTAAGTCTTTCCATTTCGTTAATCGTTGTAATGTATATATTCTGATTCTTAAAAACCTCCTTAATGGATTCCTGAACAGCCTCAGGTGCCTTTGAAGTTTTCACCAGAATGTCCGTAAAATATTTTATCTGCATGTCGGATTTCAAATAGCGGTCTGAGATGAGAGCCAGCTGGCCGTTGTACATCATGGTCTCGCAGAGGCCTATCACTTTGTAAGCCCTACCTCCCACCTTTGTCTTCAGTGCTATTTGATCCCATATATCCACCCCGAACTTATATTTCAGAGCATTACTTATTATTATGTTCCTGTCCGAATCCAACTCCTGCAGGAGCTTTTTCCGGTCACCCATTATGCCTGTATCCAGGTAATCCAAAAATTTATCTGTATCGGTACCATATACCACCACTATCCTATTCTTTCCATCAGCAAGTTCAACATTATACGCCTGCCTGCTGCCATACACATCCGCAACCCCGTCTACAGTCTCCACCAGTTTGAGCTTTTGTCTGTCGGAATCCGGAATGCCGACTTGTATGTCGTAATTGAAGGTCCTGTAGGCATTGCCGACCTCCTTGGTTACGCTATAGCTGATGGTGCTTATTAGCAGTAGCGCTGATATTCCCATGGCCAGAAGGGATATATTATTCAAAACGCTTTTATTCTCTTTCAGGTTTTTTGCTGCCAATACTCCTTCATTTCCAAATACATATGTATAAATTCTTTCTAAAAGCTTGATAAAACCTGCTGTCAGGAAGGGTATCAGCAATATCACCAATATAGACGAAAAAATCAAACAAAGCATGTCAACTACTATCTCAAATTCCCTGGGTATTACCCTGGGAAGTATAACTGAAGCCGTGAGCAGAACCAACCCGGACACAAGCTTTAAAGTTCCCTTTTTTCTGATATTTTCAACCTTGTTTAAAACAATATCCTTTACCGATATCTTGGAAACCCTGATTATAGGAATAATCGAGCTTACTACGAGCAGCAGCACCGCCATAAGGAATGCCACAACAAGCTGCGCTGCCGTAAATTCAACATCGGCAGTAAAACCGGCTCCTCTGTCGGCCGCAGTCAGTATCATGCCCATCATCAGGTGCAGCACCCCAACTCCTAAGAAACATCCCAATACACCGCCCACCGCTCCGTATAGGATACTCTCCATAATCAGTACCAAATCGGTCATTCTCTTTGTAGCTCCAATACTCCTGAAGGTTCCTATTATAGGGAGCATCTCCGTGGTTATTACCCTGAAGGATGTGTATATGGTAAATACACTGATAAGGAGGACAATTACCACCATCATCATGAAAGAAACCTTGAAGGAATTCGCTCCCCGTCTTATATCCTCTTCCGGTATGGATTCCACTACACTATACCGCCTGTATGCCTTGGAGATGCTCTCTATAAGCTCCTGCCTGCGCGAAGAATCTACAGGTTTCATGTAAATAGCCGAAACCTGACCCTTCACCCCATAGACAGCAGCCAGAGTATCCTTCGGCACTACGGCATTTCATTACGTCCATCCTCCAAAAAAATCCCTTTTGGTGCAGCGATACCGGAAACTACAAACCTGTATTTAACCTTATTTATCTCTATTTCCACCGGATCACCCGGGTTAAAGCCGTATTTTGAAGCGGTGGTACTGTTTATAATTATTTTTTTCCCGCTGAAAGGATAAAGACTGTAGTTTTTCTCAAGATAAACAGGATTCATCTGCTGCAGTTCATCGATATCATAGCCGTGCAGATTGATTTTTACTGTCTCCTTCTGGTTATGTTCATAAACCCCAATACCCTCTACCACGCCTACTATATATTCCATATCAGTGCTGAAGCGCTGGACTCCGGCAGTCGTAACGTATCTGGAGGGTGACTTCTCATTGGGATAAACCGAAATCTCCGAAGTACCTACTGAATTTCTGATCCTGTCAACAATAATCTTCTCCACAGAACCCGACATCGCCCCGGAAGCAAAAAAAAGTGCAGACGACATCATTATGGAAAACAGAATGAGAAAAGTCCTGAATTTCTTTTCTCTAATGCTTCTTAGAGTAAATCTAAATATTACGCCCATATGACACCTCAAAATCCAATTGTTGGAATCTATCCCAAAAGTATATACGAAAGAGTATTTGAAAAGTCTGCAAGAAATGCAAAAAAAGAAAAGCTATGGGGGAGATACCAATAGCTTATAAAATAGCTGGGTATATATATAACCGCATAAGCGGCTATATTACACATTAAGATTTATTTGTACTGAAACAAATGAATTATTTAATTCTACAAGCTTCAAGTTTTTGAATTTTGTAAAATTAATAAACTGAATTTATTATACTACGCGTATCGGGAACTGTCAACCTGTTTTTAGAATTTGGCGCAAATATTGCAGTTTTATTATTCACCCAATTCATCCTGCAAAAAGTAATAAAAAATTAAAAAAGGGGTAAAAAAACCCCCTCCCCATTTTTAGACACGCGCGGCAAAAGCAACTCCGCCATGCACCAGCTAATTAGATTCTATTCTATTATTAGGCCTTATGACATTGTGTCTTTTCTTACCCAGCACCCTGTAATACTGGATAAGGACCTTGTCCAGAGCTTCACTGACCCTTACCACTTCAGGGTCCACAAGCTCCCTGGGACCTTCTACAAGATCCTTCAGATCCGAACGCAGTTCTTCGATCTTTACTGTTAATACTTTTATCTTTTCCATCAGCAAACATCCTTTAAGGCTTTTTCTTTTTTGATTATTTAGATATATTCTATGCGCAAAAAAAATTTCCTCTAATTTTGAGGAAATTTTTTAACTTTTACCAAATTACTACACCACATTTGTTACTTTTTGCCTACAGATGCAAGATAAACAGAAAATTCGTCATTTCCGTCCACCTTTATAAGGTCGTCGAGGAGCTTTTGATCATAAGCGGCAATAGCGCAAGTTCCACAGCCTACTGCTTCGCACGCCAGGTACAGGTTCTGGCATATATGCCCCGCATCCAACAGCATGGTCTTATGTGCAGAAACACTATACCTCCACTCGCTCCTGTACGGTATACAGCTCCATATGAAAGTAACTGCGCACTGTCCGGTAAATTTCTGATCCATTGTCGCACTGATAATTTTTGCGCCTATATTATCTTCATTATAAAGGGCTGACAGTTTATGCTCCAAAGGAAGGTAGCGGTATATACCTTTATTGAGCCCGTCTACATTGTTCACTGCAAGGTATGTTTCAAAGGCATGTCTCGCTCCTCCTGAAGGTACGGGGCGCAGGGTAGCATAGTTATTCTTAACGACCTTATCCACCCCTTGAGTTGCCCACAAAAGAAAAGACAGTTCCTCCATAGAAAGCGGGGTCTTTGAATACTTCCTCCTGCTTCGCCTGCTCTTCATACATGCAAGGATCTCTTTTTTGGATATAACGTTTTCTCCATACTTTGGCAGATCAATAATTACCGCATCCTGGTCGTACGGTTTCTCCAGAGGGGGCTGGGGCAGTTCCAGCTCCTGATCCGATTTTATTTTCTCTGTTTCCGCAAAGTTTGATCTCATAAATTTCCTGTTAAGCTCAATTCCGTCCATTTTTACACTCCTTTGTTTTCTTATATTTTATATGCCTTGCACGAGTCTTCCCACCTGGCGTATAATTTGTTAAGCTCCGATTCCTTTTCTTCAAGCTCTTGGTTTGTTTTCTGAAGAAAGATGTAGTCTGCGGCGTTACCCGGCTCATCCATCAATTTCTTGAGCAGTGTTATCTCAGCTTCCAGGCCTTCTATATCAACTTCAAGCTCTGTGATGCGTTTTCCGTCACCCTGCACATTCCGCACCACTCTTCGCCCCGGCGCCGGCAGCTTTTTCTCCTTTTCTTTCTGCACATCCGGCAGGATGTTCTTATGTTTCTCCCTGAAGTAGTCATAATTGCCGCAGTACTCAACAAGGCTTCCGTTTTCTATATTGTATAGTCTGTCTGCAAGTCTGTTTATGAAATACCTGTCATGGGAAATAAATACGACTGTACCGTTAAAATCTTCAAGTGCCGCTTCTAAAGCTTCTCTTGTATCGATATCCAGATGGTTCGTAGGTTCATCCAGCACCAGCAGGTTTATACTGCTGTACATTAGTCCGGCCAGCTTCAGCCTTGTCTTTTCCCCTCCGCTCAAGCCCCTGAGCTTCTTGTAAACGGAGTCCTTGTAGAAAAGGAACTTCGCAAACCTGTTTCTTGCTTCCCCTTCTGTCAGATTAAGGCTGGTTTTTTCTTTTCAAGGGACATAACATTTCGTTTTTCAGCGCTGCTATTTCCCCCATTCCTTCAAGCAGGGCGTTATATACAGTATTACCCGGTACACTTTCCGGCTCCTGTTCCAGATAGCCTATTCCGGTATTTTTCTTTAATGCCATAGTACCCCGGTTATAATTTTCAATTCCCGCAATTATTTTAAATAATGTATTCAGACTTATTTCCTATATCCATGCAAAGATTTGTACCTGCTCAGTTGACATAAGTTATTAAAAATAGGCATACTTATCCTGTTATCTACTCTTAAATATGCTTTTCCAGTTACTACAAAGGAATTCAAAAGTCTTTCCTTCCTGTCAACCAAGTAGCCTGTATTCATCTTTGCACCACCTTTCTGATAGCATTTTTTTATACATTGTAATATCTTATCCAGAGAATGTCAATCCTATTTGTCCGGGAACAAAGAAACTCCCTCGCGCCTCACCTGTTTCTGATTTTCTCCGGTGCCGTTCAGAAGTGCATTCAGCTCGCCGCCGAGTACGATAACCATAGTCCCTATAAAAAGCCATACCATGAGCACTATTATTGCTCCTATGCTGCCATAAATAAGCGCATAACCCGATACTATCCTCACATAGATTGAAAACCCCAGGGAGATAACAATCCAACCCAGGGTTGAAAACAGTGCTCCCGGAACTAGGCTTAAAATGCTTAGCCGTACTACAGGCACAATATAATAAATACATAATATTATGCTGAAAATCATAAGTACCGCTGCAAACCATTTCATGTAATAAAGATAATAAATCATTATTCCGGAAATATTCACATAGTACGAAAGCCATATCAGAAAACCTTTTCCCAGTACAGGTATTACGAATGCAGCAGTGAGGCAGAGGCCGATCATAACCATAAAGGGTATTACAAGCAGCTTTCTTCTGATAAAGCCTCTGGTTTCTTTCACGCTGTATGCTCTATTTAGGGAAACAATGAGTATGTCCAGACTGCTTGAGGATGTCCAAAGGGTTGCTATCAAGGAAACGGCAAGAAGCTCTCCATGACGCTCAGTTGCAAGGTATTCCAGGTATTTGTCTATAATCATGACCACTTCTTTGGGAGCAGCCATTGAAAGCATGAAAACACTGTCATCTATTGATATTGAAAGATAGCCGAGGATTGTCATGAAAAGCATGATTGACGGGAACAAGGACATCAGCAGGAAATAGGACATCTGTGCTGCTGATGCTTTTATATCATGCTGCAGAGCTCTTTTTGCCAGTTCACTTATTATGTGCTTTTTACCGCCATTCTTACCCACAGCACTATCCTCCATGAGCAGCAGCCTCATCACAGCTTCAACCTCCTGCTGTCATTACTAATATTTATTCAATGCATATTTGCCAACATTCCATCTTATAAATAAAAGCTCGGGGGCATCGTGAACCTCCTCACTTTTGACTGATTCTACCTTGTAGAATGTCGACTAATGAAAAAAGCACCCTTTGAGGTGCTTTCTTATGGTTTTATCCCATAACAGCCTTAATAACCCTGACAGCGTTACCGTACATCACCTTGTCCAGTTCACTCTCTCTAAATCCCTCTTTCTTAAGGGCTTCAAAGAGTATCTCCATCTCGCCTATATTTCTGATTGCAGTGAGGTGTGTAGTTCCGTCAAAATCTGTACCTATAGCCATAACATCTATTCCGGCAACCCTTTTTATATGCTTGATATGTCTCACCATTGCCTCCACTCTTCCTTCATCGCCCAGGAAATCGGCCTCAAGATTCAGACCCGTAATTCCTCCCTTTTCGGCCAGTATTTTCAGCATTTCGTCGGTAAGGTTCCTGCTGTGGTCCTGTACTGCCCTCGCATTGGAATGGGAAGCAATAAAAGGTTTTCCGGAAAGTCTTGCAACATCATAAAAGCCTTGGTCTGAAAGGTGTGATACATCAATAATCATACCAAGCCTGTTCATCTCTGCCACTACTTCTTCTCCCAGCGGCGTCAGTCCTTTATCCTTGTTTGTCCACTGGAAGTTGGAATGTCCTATGCCGTTGGAGTAATTCCAGGTAAGTGTTATAAGCCTGACTCCAAGCCTGTACAAATTCCTCAGGTTGTATAATTTCCCTTCAATAACCCCGCCTTCTTCTACGGCAAGAAAAGCAGATATTTTCCCATTTTTCTTGTTTTTCTCCATATCCGCAAAGCTGCCTGCATATGCTATTTCCCCGCTGTTATCTTCAATTTCACGATAGAACCTGTCTATCATCTCAAGGCACTTGTCCATAGGTCTCTCAAATTCGCCGTAGTCAACATACATGGCAAAAAACTGCGCAAGAGAACACGCCTTTCTCATCTTCTCAATGTCAATGCAAATGTCGTTCTTTTTTAAATGCATTTCTCTATCGCATTCTACAAATCTTAATACAGTATCACAGTGCAAATCAATAAGCTTCATATCTCTTCTCCTATCTAAAGTTATTTGTTCCGTACAAAATCCCATAATGCCATTGTAACACATAATTGCAGACTGTTTAAGTACAACAATGATGATATAATATTATTAATATACCAGCGGAATAAATAGCTTTCGGGGAGGCAATAAAATGTTCAAAGCAATGAGGCGTCAGGATAGGGAAATCAGCAGTGCTGAGATTAACTGCATTCTAGAATCGGGGCTGTACGGGGTACTGTCCACCACAGGAGAAAACGGCTATGCCTATGGTGTTCCGTTATCCTACGCGTATGACAACGGCAATATATACTTTCATTGCGCCATTGAGGGCGGCAAGCTTGATAATATAAAGCATAACAACCGGGTAAGTTTTTGTGTGGTCAGTAAAGCAGAACCCCTTCCCGGGGATTTCAGCATGAGGTACGAAAGTGTGATTGCCTTCGGAAAGGCTTATGAGGTGCTCGGCGATGAGAAGCGGGAAGCCCTTATTATGCTTATAAAAAAATACTCTCCTGAATATGTTGAGCAAGGTATTGACTATATAAACAGGGCCCAGGAAAAAACGGAAGTAATAAAAATCGAGATAGACCACATTACCGGAAAGGCACGCAGGTAGCAAGGAAACGGAGGTATGTAAAGATGACGGACGTAAAGAAGCAAAATTGCTGAGACACTTCACAGCATGCAATTGGTTCCAATTGCTCAGCAACAGTTGAAAATGCATATGCTTATCTTATGGAGCTGAATCCTGAAACAAGCTGGGTTAATGGATATTTCGCAACCGCTGTTGAAATGATACCCGTAATAAAAACCACCCTTGATAAGAAAGACAGCTATGGGACTTTAAGGGTCAGGCTTGGAATCGGCAGGGATGATTATAATATACCTCTCCCGGACTATATGGAGTTGGTGCTCCGGATGACAAATCTCCCGTCCTGGTAACCGCCAATTACAAGCTTACCTTTGACAGCCTCCGCAGGGAGCTTGACGGATTGAACCTCTGGATTGTCGTACTTGACACAAAAGGCATAAATGTTTGGTGCGCTGCAGGAAAAGGCGCTTTCGGGACGGAAGAATTGGCGGGAAGAGTTCAGGCATTAAGACTGGGCAGTATTATTACCCACAGGACGCTAATACTTCCGCAGCTTGGTGCTGTTGGGGTAGCAGCACATGAAATCCAAAAGCGGACAGGGTTCAAGGTGATATATGGACCTGTACGGGCTTGTGATATAAAAGCTTTTTTGGATAGCGGGCTCCGTGCAACAGCCGGAATGAGAAAGGTGACCTTCGGGCTTAAAGACAGAGCCATACTTGCTCCTATCGAGTTCATGCACAGCATCAAATATTTGTTTGTAATATTGCTGGCTTTTTTTATTCTCAATTTCATAAGCAGGGGAGCACTGACTGCAGTACAAGCGGTAAGTATCTCCATATTGAACTTTTTGCTTTATTTTTTGGCAGTGTTAACCGGGTGCATAGTTGTACCCATACTTCTGCCGTGGATTCCCTTCCGCTCCTTTTCGCTGAAAGGACTTCTGGCAGGGCTCATACCGGCGGCTGTTATTGTACTGTTTCCATCATGGTTTGGAATCCATCCGGCAGATACACTGCTTATTATGTCAGGTGTGGTAGCAATACCGGCAATCACAGCTTTTCTGGCGCTTAATTTTACCGGTTCCACAACATATGCCTCCTTCTCCGGGGTAAAAAAGGAAATGAAATATACACTTCCACCT
Source organism: Caulobacteraceae bacterium (assembly GCA_050261415.1). GTDB lineage: Bacteria > Bacillota > Clostridia > Lutisporales > Lutisporaceae > JBLNDG01. Next base: position 14,462 of record JBLNDG010000178.1, read on the forward strand.
TTTATCGGGGCTATCAGCCTCGGAACCATCCTGGCAGTTGCAAGCAAGATTATGAAAATTTTGTAAGAGGGGTGTTTATATGTAGGATAAATATATTAAGGACGTTTCAACCCTGAGACTTGACAGCAGCAAGTGCACCGGCTGCGGCATGTGTATCAATGTATGTCCGCATGGTGTATTTTGTTTGACTGATGGAAAAGCTCGTGTAAATTATAAGGATCTGTGTATGGAATGTGGTGCAGCGCAAGGAACTGCCCATTTTCAGCCATCACGGTAGAATCCGGTGTTGGTTGTGCAATTGCAATACTTAACGGATTGTTGAAGAAGGGCAAGCCTAGCTGTGGGGGCAGAAGCGGTTGTACTTTTTAATTTGACAGACCTCCTTCTTATGCAGAGGGCATAAGGAAGGCTTTCTTCGGCAAGCTGGCTGCGGCTGAAAAATATAGGAATATAATAGCCGGACTGCCTAACCGGTACTACAGGGATATGGTATTTGAAATCATGACGGATGAACTGGTAAGAGACATGGGAAAAGACAGGGCAGTCAAAGCTATTGCAGCAAAGCAAAATGAAGGGTATAAAATAGCATAAAAAGAGGTGTCGGTTGACACCTCTTTACTATTTATCTGAGTTCAATAAACTTATCAATATCCTTTTTTATCAGGTTCAATGAGCTTCTCCAGAAGTCCACCGACCTGACGTCAATATTCATAACCTTTGCTACATCTGCAATTTTCATTTTACCTGTCACCGACAGCAGTTTGTCATACTCTTTAACAAAGGCCTTACCTCTTTTCAGGTATTCAGCATATAGCCCCTTGGCAAAAAGAAGTCCGAAAGCATACGGGAAGTTGTAGAAATTATAGTCGGCACTGTAATAGTGTGGTTTGCACAACCACATATACGGGTGCAGATACTCATGGTCCAGTCCGTTTCCATACGCTTCCTTCTGGGCATTCAGCATAATTTCCTTGAGTTCATTGACTGTCAATGAACCGGATTCCCTCCTCCTGAATACTTCGCTTTCAAATAGGAATCTGCTCAGAATATCCACAATTACCTGCGCGGAATCGGATATGTCGCTTTCCAGTATTGCAAAGGTTTCCTCTGCATTGGCTGTCTTAAGAGCAGCATTCTTTACAATTGTCTCACAGAAAATGGAGGCAGTCTCAGCTATAGGCATCGGGTAATCCGAATTCAGGTATGCTTCATCCATCAGTTGTGCTCCATGGTAGCCGTGCCCCAATTCATGAGCCAGTGTAACCATATTGCTGAAGCTTCCGTCAAAATTGGCAAGTATCCTGCTTTCCTTTATAACATGAAGGTTTTCACAGAAGGCTCCGCCCCTTTTGCCTTCTCTCGGCTCTGCATCTATCCAGCGCTTGTCAAAGGCATTTGCTGCGAAATCGGCAAGCTCATTGCTGAAGCTTCTGAAATTGTCTACTATATAGTTTCTGGCCTCTTCATAAGTGAACTTAATATCAACATCGCCCATCGGCGCAAACATCTCAAAGAAGGGAAGCCCGTTCTTGTAGCCCATAAGCTCTGCCTTTTTTCTGAAATACCTGTGGAAGTCAGGCAAGCTCTCGCGCATAGCGGTAAGCATAGCATTCAGGGTTTCCATATCCATTCTTGCATCCAGAACGGTCTTTTCCAGCGGAGACTTATACCCTTTAGCCCTTGCTACAGTAATAACCTCCCCTTTAATACCGTTAAGGCTCGCTGCAACAGATTCGTCAACTTTGAGATATGCCTTCAGCTCTGCCTCGTAAGCGGTTTTTCTAAGCTTTCCGTCCTTACTGTATGCCATATTCCTTACTACAGGAAGAGGCAGCTTCTTTTCCTCTCCATCGATTGCTATATCCACAAGCATGGTAGATGTCAAAAGTTCCTGGAGCTTCTCCCATGCTCCGGAGCCTGTAGTCTTCATTTTGGAAATAAGGACTTCTTCCTTATCGCTGAGAAGGTATTTGCTCTCTTCCAGATTTTCTTCAAAGAAGAATTTGAACTCCTTCAAATATTCATCTCCGGAAATTATTTTACCTATGTCCTTTATGCTGCCAAGCCATTTCTGGAAGTTAACCTGGGGCTCTGTGAGCTCTGTGCCCATATCTTCAAGGTTATCAATTGCCTTCAATGCCTTTTCGTTCTTGGCATCTGTGCTCAAGGTAAGGTTTGCAAAGAAATACATCCTTGTATAAAGATGATAAAATTCATTCAGGGTTTTTGCATATTCCTTCATCTTCGAAGCTGCATTGCCGGTATCCTTAAAGTTTTGACCGGCCCATTCCTTGATTCTGTTGATTTCCTTTCCGCACTTTTCAAAATCCCTCTTGAATTCTGCCGATTCAAAGGACTTATAAAGTTCGTCCAGACTCCACCTTTGATTCATTTAGTAAACCTCCACTCATATTAAATTTATTATTGCACGTTGCCTGTAAGCTTCTGCTTAAGCTCCTTCTCTATGTTGGCAAGCTCTACTTCCGCTTCCTGCCTCTTTACTCTACCTTCGTGCTGTATCTTTATCGTTTCGTCTATTGTAATTATGAGGTCTGTATTCACCTTCTTCAAGGTTTCTAAATCCACCACACCTCTCTCTGTTTCTCTGGCCAGGTCTATGGAGCTTTCCTTGAGCATCTCTGCATTCTTTTGAAGCAATGCATTTGTTGTATCAGTTACTTCCTTCTGAATTGCAATTGCTTTCTTCTGCTTTATAAGGCTTATGGCAATAGCTATCTGGTTTTTCCAAAGAGGGATAGTATTTAGTATAGAGCTTTGTATCTTCTCCACCAGCACCTGGTTATTGTTCTGTATCAGCCTGATCTGGGGCGCTGCCTGCAGTGACACCATCCTGCTCAGCTTAAGGTCATGAATCTTCTTTTCAAACCTGTTTGCCATCTGGATCATGTCGTTTAATTTCTGCGCATCTACAGGGTCATTGCTCTCCTTGACTTTTGCCTGCATTTCAGGTATGACCTTCTCGTTCACCTCTTTCAGCTTCAAGGTTCCCGCCATGATGTAGTAGTTAAGGTTCCCTAGGTATTCAAGGTTTTTGTCAAAGAGGTAGTCCAGAAGTGTGATATCCTTTAATAACTGCATTTTTGCCTTATCCAGCTCATCCACTATTTTTTCTATCTCCGTGCTCAGCTTCTGATATCTTGCTGCAAATTTCTGGGTGTTGTTTACCAGTGAACCTATTAACGGGAACTTGGCCATAAAGCTCTTTCCAGGGGTAACCCCGTCAACGTCAAGCTCCTTCACCTTCATCATAAGGTCGGTAAGCACGTCTCCCACATAACCGCTGTCCTTTGCCCTGACTTCACTTACAACATTGTCCGCGAAACCGGCAATCTGGCTTTGGGCTCCCACACCATACTGGAGTATGGACTGAGAATCCTCAATATCAATAGTCTTCATTATCTGCTCAAGTCTTTGTTTTTGCTCTTCAGTCAGCTTGGATAAATCTACTTCCTCGAGCTTTGTCTCCATTACGTTATATTTCTGAACTTCCATAAACGCTCCTCCTCCTGTTCGGATTATATATATTGTACATCAAACGCACCTATTGCATATTTTCCGTGTAATGCTATATATATTTTAACATTATTTTATAAAACATGTACCTGTCAATATATTTTTAATCCAGTCAAATTTAGGTGTCTGGTTTTTCATCTTAATTTTATCGGAAGATTGGCCCCTCTTCGCCTTTTTCTTACAGTAATTTTACTCCGGATATCTGCTCATAGCTTGTATAATTTTATTTATATGATAGGATAATTGTTAGTAGTTCTATAAGGAGGATGCAAACTTTATGACTGATAACGAAAAGAAAGTTTATGATGCGCTGAATCAGCTGGAAATACCGTTTGTACGATATGAGCACATTCCGGTATATACAATACAGGAAGCAAATGACCTGAATTTAGAAATGGAAGGTAAGCTGTGCAAGAACCTCTTTGTAAGAAACCTCAAAGGAAACAAGCATTATCTGATCCTCGTATCTCATGAAAAAAGAACAGACCTTAAGGGCATTGCATCGCAGGTAGGCAGCAGCCGCTTAAGCTTTGCATCGGAAGAAAGGCTTCTTAAATACCTCGGCCTTACTCCCGGCTCCGTCACTCCCTTTGGGCTGCTGAACGATGAGGAAAAGAATGTCACGGTTCTTATAGACGAGGACCTTAAAAACTCGGATTTTATGTGCTTTCACCCTAACATCAACACCGTATCGATATCGATATCATATGGTAACTTTGAAAAATTCCTCCGATGGTGTGGCAACCCTTACTCTTATGTACATATTTGAAAAGGGCCTTTCTGTTGAGAAAGACCCTTTTGTGCTATATCTCCAATTCTCCTATAATATTTTCGACTACTGACACTATAATACCTTCATGAATTAAATCATGTATATATTCAATATGCGGATTCATAAATCCATCCTTTTCAATTTTGGGCACACTGCTCCTGATAAGCTTGCATACTGCCCCTGTCGGAGTGGAGGGCTGCAACGGCGCAAGAAACTCCATTCCCTGGGCTGCGCACATAAGCTCTATAGCTATAACATATTCCAATAGTCCGGATACCTTGTATGCCTTTCTTGCGGCATTATACCCCATACTTACGTAATCCTCCTGATTTGCACAGGTAGAAACGTTATCAACGGTAGCCGGATGGCTCAATACCCTCATTTCTCCAAGAATACCTGCAGCAGAATACTGTGTTATCATGAAACCGCTATTAAGGCCTGTATTTTCAATAAGGAATGAAGGGAGCTCGCTCACATGGTGGTTTAAAAGTCTGTCTATCCTCCTTTCCGACATCTTGGCCAGACTAGTCATAGCAATACATATCGTATCCGCCTCCATGCCAACATATGATCCGTCAGCATTGCAACCCATCAATACCAGTCCGTCCCCATTAGGGAAAACCAAAGGGTTATCACAGCAGGAATTTATCTCTATGCTTATAACTTCAAGGGCATCGATAAGTTTTTTCTTATATGCTCCATGCAGTTGAGGTATGCATCTTATGGATAATGCGTCCTGTAGCCTGTAGTTTCTGTATTTATCTGCTATTTCACTGTCCTTCAGCAACCTCAAGATATTATCCGCAGTTTTTTTCTGATCCGGGTGAGGTCTCACATCCTGTATCTTTGAATTAAAGGCCATTGTTGTACCCCTCAGTGCTTCCAATGACATGGCGCCTGCCACATCCGCAGCTTTAGCCAGATTAATTGCATCATACAGGGCAAATACCGTCAAAGCTGTAACTGAAGTAGTACCTGATGTAATGGCCAGCCCTTCTTTGCTCGAAAGAGTAATAGGCTTCATTCCGGCCTCGGCTAATGCCTCCGCCCCGGTCATCAGCCTTTCTCCATACCAAGCCTTTCCCTCTCCAATCAATACCAGGCCAATGTGGGCTTCAGGGCACAAATAGCCTACCGAGCCATGCTCAGGAGCATAGGGTGTGACATCATGGTTTAAAAGCTCTGCAATATGCCTCAAAAGCTCAACCCTAACACCAGAATAACCCTGTCCCATGTTTAGAAGCATCATCATGAGTATTCCCCTCACCACTTCCTTTTCAAGGGGTTCACCTACAGAAGTGGCATGAGACAGCAGAATATTCCTTTGAAGAGTTTCAGTCTCCTCCGGAGATATAGCTTTGTTCCAGTTGTCTCCAAAGCCAGTTGTTATACCATACATGGCTTTTTTATCTCTCACAAATTTCTCTACTATTTTCCTTGAGCTGCGTACTCTCTCGCAGTATTTTTCCGACAGCTTTACTTTTGCCCCATAACGGGCAACTGCAATTATCTGTTCAATTCCTGCTTTGCCTTCGCCCAATACTATCTCTTTTATCTTCTTTGGATCCTTCATAGTTATTCCATCTATATTCATTAACGGTCACCAGCCTTCTGATTTGTCTGAATAAGGGAAATTGCTCCCCTAGGGCATGCTGATGCACATACACCGCAACCCCAACATTTATTCTCATTGAAGCTCACGCATTGTTTACTTCTGTCAAAGGTAAAAGCACGGAAGTGGCATCTTTTTGCACATATCCCGCAGTTGATGCATTTATTTCCGTCCCACTGAACTATATAATTTGACTTGGGCCATTTACCTTTGCTGCCTATCATTAGCGCTGTCCTGAATGGATAACAGCAGCAGGAGTCACAGTTACATATCTCACTTGAGCTTGCAGTATGCATCAATCCCGCCTTTTCAGCGCCTGTAAGGATTGCTATTGCCTCATGCTTTGATATTTTCTCTCCCCAGTCCCGGTCAATCATTGAGTTTATTCCATCCGAGAACTGCAAGCATACATTGACCGGAAAACTACAGTTTTGTGCTATTAGCCTGCAATTACAAGGCAGTAGATATATGGGCTTTTGAACCTTGTTTAAATGTTCAATAGCTTCATTTAAAGGTAAGACTGCCTCTTTGTTCTGCTGTTCTTCAAAATTTGCAATAATTCGGTTCTTATACTCATTTAAGTACCACCGGTCAATCTCCGCCCTTTTTTCACCGGCAATGGTATTCCATGCATCATTCTCATACTGGGCAAATATTCCTAATCTCAGATACAATGTAGCAGGAGCATATCCTATCTCTCCATCCTCCATGCAGACCTTGTTTAATATGCCTCTCCTATAATACTGTTTGACCATTTCAGGTGCCGTATTGCCCTTAAAACCCAAATATTCAACCAGTTGTGACATGCTCCAGCTTTGCTTGTTCATTGCTACTACAAGTTTTGCCTCGTCCTCTGTTACAATAAGGGGTATATGAGGTTCCAAAAGACTTGGAACCTCAAACAAATCAAAAAATTCTTTCCACATCTCAATTTCCCTCTTTAATATGTCCTATGAGAGCCACAGCCATCAGCCGCTATAGGCAGATAGCTCACCCTGACGCCCTGAACAACTTCTCCATAGAACGCTACCCAAAACGGCCGGAATACACTTTCTACACTCAAAACTTTAAGCTCAGGAATGCTTCCAATATGCCTGTGTATGATTCTTGTTGCAATCTTTTTTCCTCTGCTTATTAAGTCCTCTTCCCGTTTGTCAGATAACTGCACCATGTCCTCATCAATATCTTTTACTACAATTATTTCAGGCAGAACCTCAGCCCAAGCCACACCACCGGTAGATCCGTTGGCAATCATTTTAATTTTCTGTGTCTTTTTTTCATGATTTTTATTTATTACTTTTTCTATAAAGCTGGGATTATGGGTAATTTCATAAGTAATCAGCTTATATTCAACATAATGAAGCCTGATTTCGCTTACCTTTTTTCCCTTCAAGAGCATTCTTCCAACGAAGGTGCCCTTACGCTCCGCGAGGGCCTTAGCCTCTTCTTTTGTGGTTATAAGAGGGAAGCTATTTATATCCATTTGGAATCTCCTATTATTTCACTTCTTTAGATGCAGAAGCTGTATCCTTAGCCTTTTTCATAAATTTGAATACTGTGCTCAGATAGTTTCCGAATATCGCCGTAACAGTGAGCATTATACCGTAAGGTATCAGCCTTCCTATAATAAAATCATTATGGGCGCTTATTGCATAATAAATAATGCCCACAAGAACAAAATATAACGCTACTAAGAATCCGTCCATGCCAATCCATGATATTTCCAAATCTTTTTTCTCGTTTGAAGCCTTGTTTTCCATTACCTTTACACCTCCAACATGCTATTGTTTTTGTTATTACCGATTCTATTGCCTATAACCCATGCAATAAATGACAGCGGAAGTGCTGCAATAAGCGGTTCAAGTTCAAAAGCCTGTATTGGATGTAATGTCAGATATCCAAATACCAAGCAGCCTGCCAGTATTGATAAATATCCTCCCATAGCTGTTCTCTTTCCATTCCACAAAAGGCCTCCTACTATCGGAACGAAACCGCCGGCCATCCACAAGCTTGCTATAAATAAGAATGCATCCTGTGCTGTTGGGAACCGGAATGCTACCAGTAATCCTGCAACTGCTATAATTATAACACCTATCCTTGTCAGAGCTACCAGCTGCTTCTGTGATACGTTGCCCTTGAGCCTTCCGTAAATATCATTGGCAAGTGTTGCACCACCTGATAGGTAATAACTGTCAAGGGTAGATACAATAGAGCCTATAAGTCCTATAACGAAAAGCGCCCTGATACCTACAGGGAGGTTTTCCAGTACCAGCTTTATATATCCTTCTGCAGGCTGCATTTCCGGATATTTTGCTTTTACTATAAGTCCGGTAACGGTAAGTACTATATCAAAGCATACCCAAATTGAGAAGCATGTGAGAAGGGCACGCCTTCCAGCCTTTGGTGAATCCGCAGCCGAGAATCTCTGATAGAAAGTCGGGTCGGCATATACACCAAAAGCAAGGACGCAGAGCATAAGAGCCTTCATCGGTGTCAAACCGCCAAGCGGATCCAATAGCTCAGGAGTTGCGTTCAGAGCCTGTATAAGCCCTGCCCAGCCCCCTATAGCATCCCATTGTCCGGGAAGCACCATCGTTAAGCCGAAGCACATTGCAAAGAATAGTATCATGTCCGTAACTGCAACGCCCATCAAACCTCCAAGAACTGTAAGAACAACAACCAGGGCAACAACAACGATACCTACTGTCACATTGCTGACCCCCCAAGCAACCTTGCCAATAAAGCCCATAGCAGTGATTTCTCCAAGCTGTGTGCAGTAAACAAGCATTAATATGGCTCCTATTATGGCAACTCCCTTGCCATAGAAGCTTTCCAGCAAATCAGGCACAGTAACGTCTGTCCTTATGTGAATCTTAGGGCCTACCCATAGAGCGAGAGGCATACGTCCTGCATGTGCCGTAACGCACCAGACAGCCCATACCGAAAGACCATACATTGCCGCATACTCAACACTTCCGACTGTTCCTACACCGCCATACCATGTTGCAACCAGCGTACCTACTATTAATGACCATGGTAAGCTTCTGTTTCCGAGATAATAGCTTTCCATGTCCTTAACTGTTTTGGAGAAATAATAGCCTACTCCGATAAGTAATCCAATAAATAGAACGATAACAACATTGTCCAACCCTGTTAGCATAAATGCACCTCCATTTTATTATCTTTCACAGCATCTTCATAAGAAAATACCGTAAAATCCTTATTAAATTTTAAGTTCTCCTACATGTTTCTCAACTACCTTTATGATTTCTCCTTCATGAATCAGCCCGCAAATATTATGTAGCAAATGACATGCCAATTCCAACTTTTCTGAAATTTGAATCCTTGTATGCCAAAATCCTGTAGTTTAGCACTTTTGCAAAGGGTAAAAAACAACATCACTTATCTTGTAAATATACTCTCTGTCAAAAAAGTGCAAAATCCCTTTGCTGCGTGCAAAGGGATTTTGCATGTACTCATATTCCATATTTCTTCACACGGTATTGAAGGCTCTGCCTTTTTATGTCCAATGCTTCTGCAGCTTTTGAGATATTGTTGTCGTATTTAGCAAGTACATTCTTCAAAACTCTTTTTTCATAGACCTCCATTATCCTTTCAAGAGATTTCAGCTGCAAAATCTCTTTGCAGTTGAAATCCCCGTCTTTCGTTCCCATGCACTCCAACTCCCTGAGATATTCCGGAAGGTGAGCAATATCCATAGCATCTCCTTCCATTACATTAAAAGCATATTCTATAGCATGGTACAGTTCCCGTATATTCCCAGGCCAGCTGTACTCCTTAAAGCATTCAATCACGTTGTTTGAAACCTTTTTGACTTTTTTCTGATAGCGTTCCGACAGTTTTTGTATAAAGTAATTTACAAGCAGCGGTATATCATCCTTCCGTTTTTTTAACTCAGGAATGTTTATAGTCACAGTGGACAGCCGGAAAAACAAATCCCTGCGCATACGGTTGTCCTTTATTGCATCGAAGGGATCTTCATTACAGGAGGATATGATTCTGACATCACACTCTATATCCTTAAGCCCTCCAACCCGCCTGAACTTCTTCTCCTGCAAAACACGAAGCAGCTTGGTTTGCATTGTAAGGCTCATGGAGTTTATTTCATCAAGAAACAATGTACCTCCTTTAGCTTGCTCAAATAAGCCTATCCTATCGGTACTCCCGGTAAAAGCCCCTTTTACTGTTCCGAAAAGAATTCCTTCCATGAGGCTTTCAGGGATAGCGGCACAATTGATTGCAACAAACTCATGGTCCCTCATCTTACTTGCGGAGTGAATGCTCTGGGCGAAAAGCTCCTTACCGGTACCTGTTTCGCCGCATATAAGCACCTCGCAGTCTCTTACCGCCACCTTTCTTGCCAGCTCTATCGCCTCTTTGAAGACAGAAGTTTCACCAATCAGATTGTCGAAGGTATAATACTGGCTCTTCTTATACACTGCACTATTCTTACCATGCTTCAGCAGGAACTCCTCCAGTGCATCATTCTTGTCCCAGAGCTCTTTCAGTATTTTTAAATCATCAACAATAGCAACCGCCCCCGACAGCTTATTATCCACAAACAAGGGGTAAGCAGTATTAAGAGTGGTTATGGTATCTCCATTCATGGTTTTGAATATATCACAGCGGTTTACCACCGGAGCACATTGGCGCAGCGTGGTCAAAGTAGTACTGTAATCTTCATCAAGGCTGTAAATATCCAGAAGGTGCTTTCCTATTACATTTGCATTTTCAAGCTGTTCAATTCTCTTACTTGCCTCATTAAGGTATATAAGGTATCCATTGCGGTCATATATCTGTACTCCCTCATTGAAGTGATCCATCGCTTGTTCATAAATCTTAAGCTTGTCCAATTCCTTTGTCAGAGATAGTATATAGCCTGTGCCAAGTCTGTTTTTGCATATGCTGTACTGGAATATTTCACCCTTCCAGTCTGTATACCCTTGAGCGGTATCCAAATCAAGCTTTAAAAACTCGTTTACTTTTTTATCCTGATATCCCTGCCATATGTCATAAAAAGCTTCTTTGCACAATATGCTTTCAAATTCAAATGCTCTTACTATCCAATCGTCATCAAGGAAACACAGAATATCATACGTCGCCATACTAACACCTCCAAAACCAAACTACTTGCTTTATTATTTATATAAAATGATAGACCAGTAAGGTCTTTCATTTTATTCCTATTTTAATGCAGAATCGAGATTTTGGAAAGCCTTAGAATATTTTTGTGCACACCCTGTCCTTATATTATATAATTATATATAAATATTTCTGTAGGGGGGAGTTTTATGATAGTATACAGAAAACTTGACCATGAGGATTATCAGGATATTGTTGATATAAGCAAGGATATTTGGGATGGTACTGATTACCTGCCGCAGCTCTTCCACCAATGGGTTGACGATAAAGGTCTGTTCCTTGGTGCAGTTGATACGTACTCCAATAAGGTAGTGGGTGTTGACAAGTATTCCGTGCTATATGATGGGACCGGGTGGCTTGAGGGCCTCAGAGTGCACAAGGATTACCGCGGACTTGGAATAGCGAAGCAGCTTGCATTTAAAGCTATGGATCAAGCTAAGGCAGATTTGAACTCAGGAAAAATAAAAAAAATTGCCTTTTCAACCCACGTAAGCTCTGTAGAAAGCATAAATTTGATGAAGAGCATGGGCTTCAGGCTGGAACAGGAATATATATTGGTACTAAAGGAATATGAATGCCTTGACAGCAGCTTGAAAGAGCAGGATTTTTCGGTAAATAAGCTTGATATGAGTTATGCAGAATTCAAAAACTTACCCTATTTTGAAAAAAGAGCTAATATTCTGCCCTTTGTGTTTTATTTCCAGGAGATTACAGAGGAACTTTTCGGACAACTCCGGGAAGAGGGTTGTTTTGTCTCAATAAATGGCTGCAAAGGTATGTTCAAATTCAAGGGTGAACCTCATTTTATCTGCTTTGATGAAAGTATCGATGCAATAAACACTTTTGCTAATTACTACATGCTTATGCTCAAAGGAAAAAGTACTACACCGCCGCTTACCTCAGTCAGGCATGAGGATACGGAGCTTATTGAGGCTCTCAAAAAAGCGGGGTACACCACTTGGAACGATTGGAAATGCGATTACTTTTACTTTGTATATTAATAAAAACAGCACTCTCCACGTTAATGCTGAAGAGTGCTGTTTTTCATGCCTCCGGTACAAAAACCTTCAAAAAATGCTTTTTTACTTCTATATCCAAAGGGAAGTCCGGTCCCCTTTCCCCGTCAATATCAGTTTCATAGGCGCCTTCACAGTTGATAGTAAGCTTATCCGTTTTAAAATAATACATGTTGGGATCCCCTGAATGTTCTCCTCTCAAAACCTTTAAGAATAATGCTAGCACATTTGTTATGTTTGTATTCTTTATAGCTATTACTTCCATAAGCCCGTCATCGATTTTTGCACTGGGAGCAAGCCTTGTAAAACCCCCGGCCGAGCTTCCGTTCAGTATGAGGAATAAAAGAAAATTATCTTCAATCAGGTTGCCTCCATACTGCATACGCATTTTGAAGGGAGTGAACTTGGGGATTTCCTCTATACCTTTTATATAATAAGCAATCTTGCCAAGAGCGTTTTTGAGGTTCGTATCAGTTTTATAAGCGACATCTGTAAGCAATCCTGCGCTGCACACATTTAAGAAATATTTATTGTTGGCTCTTCCAATATCAACTCTTTTCAAATTTCCCTTTTCAACAATATCGCAGCAGGTATCCAAATCTTTGGGTATATTAAGATGAGCGGCAAAATCATTGGCTGTTCCGAAAGGAAATATGCCAAGAGGCAGGCTAAGCTTCATGGAAGCCATTACATTCACTACGCTGCTCAAGGTACCGTCTCCTCCGGAAACACAAATTGCCTCATAGTCTTCATGAATATCAAAAAAAGCATTTTCCAGACTTCTGGGATTGCTGCTTCTGAAAGGAACTACCATAAAGCCTGCTTTCTGGAATCTTTCTATAATGTAGTCCAGCTTGTTTTTCAGTGTGCCGTCCCCAGAAAAGGGATTATATATAAATTTAAATTTTTTCAAATCACTCACTCCATATCAATAGTTTCAACTTTACTATTATAGCACTATTATGTATTACTCTTCCAAGATATTTATACACTATGCGAAATAATATTTTATGTAATTAAGGTTAAACTAATTCATGAAATAAAAAATTAAAGGGGAGAAAAAACATGGACAATAAGATTGAAAATGAATTTACACCTGAAAACAGTACAAACTTCGAAAATAGCAGATTCGAAGGAGCTTTGAGAGGCGCATCAAGGAAAAGCCGGCTTGTCTCGCAAATATTGTTGAAAGGTGATGAGAGTGATGAAGAGATAAATAAGGGAAGAAGCTAAACAAAAAAATCAATGTTTTTAACATTGATTTACATTCGTAAATGGCGGAGAAGGAGGGATTCGAACCCTCGCGCCAGTTTCCCGACCTACGCCCTTAGCAGGGGCGCCTCTTCGACCAAACTTGAGTACTTCTCCTTGGACTACTTCATAAAAATTATATGAAATTATATGGAGGAGAGAGTGGGATTCGAACCCACGGACGCCTTGCGACGTCTCTGGTTTTCAAGACCAGTTCCATCAACCGCTCGGACATCTCTCCTCGAGTGAACAATATACATTATAACAATATTATTTTTAGGTGTCAATAAACAAATATTATTAAGTTTTGCAAATGTTTATCAATGTTTCACCATACTACCAACATCATTTGTATGGGCTTAGATGTATGCAGGGTCGAGCTCTGCATACATTCTGCCGTATGATATATCTCTATTTTTTTATTCTTTCAATTCCACCCATATAAGGTCTCAGAACCTCCGGAACCAGTACGCTGCCGTCTCCCTGCTGTAAGTTTTCAAGTATCGCTGCGACCGTCCTACCTACAGCAAGGCCGGAACCATTAAGGGTATGAACATATCTTGGCTTTTCCTTTGCATCAGGCCTGTATTTTATATCTGCCCTTCTCGCCTGATAGTCTTCAAAGTTACTGCAGGATGATATTTCAACATATCTTCCGTAGCTTGGCATCCATACCTCCAGGTCATAGGTCTTGGCTGAAGAGAATCCAATATCTCCTGCACATAAGCAGACAACCCTGTAAGGAAGCTTCAGAAGCTTCAATATCCGTTCTGCATCCCTTGTCAGGGTTTCCAATTCTTCATATGAATTTTCAGGGTTTACAAACTTTACAAGTTCAACTTTGTTAAACTGATGCTGTCTGATAAGCCCCCTTGTATCTCTTCCTGCTGATCCGGCCTCTGCCCTGAAGCATGCGGTATAGGCCGTGTGCTTTATCGGAAGTAAATCGCCGTCCAAAATCTGTTCCCTGTACATATTTGTAACAGGCACCTCAGCAGTAGGCACAAGGAAATATTCCGTATTGCTGACCTTGAAGGCATCCTCCTCAAACTTTGGAAGCTGACCTGTACCCATCATACTTCTCCTATGCACCATATAGGGAGGGAATATTTCTGTGTATCCGTTGTCAATGTGGGTATCCAGCATGAAGTTTATAAGAGCCCTCTCAAGTCTTGCTCCCAACCCTCTGTAAAAAGTGAACCTTGATCCTGTTACTTTACGGGCGGTTTCAAAATCCAGTATATTAAGGTCTTCCCCTATATCCCAGTGGGCTTTCGGCTCATATTCAAACTTGGTCGGCTCGCCCCATTTTCTTATTTCCGCATTGTCCGCATCGGATTTTCCATCAGGAATTCCATCGTACGGAGTATTGGGAATTGTCATAAGTATGCCTGTGATTTCTTCATCCAGTTCTCTGACCTTGTCGTCAAATTCCTTGATTTTGTCCGATACTTCCCTCATTTCGGTAATAAGGGCTTCTGCATCCGCTTTAGCTTTTTTCAGCTTGGCAACCTCTTCTGAAACCTTATTCTTTTTACTCTTTAGCTCCTCTACCTCATATAATATCTGCCTTCTTTTCTCGTCAAGCTCCAAAACATCATCAATTCTGAATTCCTGCCCTCTTCTCAAGAGCTTCCTCTTTATCTCTTCAGGATTTGACCTTATTGCTCTGATATCCAGCATAACGCTAACCTCCTTATATATATTATATTATGATAAAAAATAAAGCCTTTCATCCCATGCAAAGGGACGAAAGGCCTGTTCGCGTTGCCACCCTAATTAGCAGTAATAATACCGCTCTCTCAAGTATAATAACGGACGTGCCGGTACTGCTCATCGCAGACTGCTCCGGGATGGAATCCTATACACTGCATATCGGCTTTCACCTGCCGCCGACTCTCTAAAAAGCAAGCATACTGTTTTTCCCTTCATTGCATTTTAGTTATCTTCTGTTATTTTTAATTATTTTACTACTTATTATGTATCAATGCAACAGTTTTATTTTTATTAATATTTCCCAAATTCCTTGTCATCGAGGCTTATATTCACCTTAGGTTCAAGGGAAACAGCCGCTTCTTCCGTTAAGCAGATGCCCTGCTTGTTTAAACTTTTACCCTTCCCTTCTGTTGTTTTCTTTTTCTCTTGTGTTTTCTCCGTCATTTTCATTATATCAGAGTTTGAGTTATCAAACTTTCGTAAAATATATAATAATTTTTCAGTTATTACAAAGTTTAACTTTACATAAATATGAAATTCCCCCACTGTTTTCTTTAATTTTCTCTCAAATCCACCAAATTTTGCGAAATATCGACATATTGTCAAAAGGATTTATCTTTGCAGCGTGGAAGCATAATACAATGTTTTTATTGAAGGTGATGCAATGAATACAAGCCAAAAAATCAATATGATAAGACGGGATATGACCTTCATGGATTTCTCCGATTCCATATATAAAAAGACAGGTGTATTTGTACATTATACAACTCTGCAAAAATATGTTACAGGGAAGCGGAGCCCTGCTTTAAAGACTTTAAAAGCTATTGCAGATTATGCAAATGTTCCTGTAAGTTGGTTTTATGAAGAAAGTGATGAATGCTCATGTGAGGAAATGTGGGAAATATCCCGTTTAATAAGGGAATTATCTCCAGAAAGCATTAGTGAGCTAAAAAACTACATATCGTATCTCAAGTATAAAGACACATTAAGAAAACCATCTGAAAGCGGCGAATAAAACTTACTAAAACCGCCTATAATTTCAGGTTATTTTTGTCATGCGCTTTCCTTTAGCTACAATCATTTATTAATTTTCTACAACGTATATTCACCCAACCTTAAGGCAATAATCTGGATAAGCCGGAAAGCATTTAGAAGGGGGAGAGGAAAGTATGAACAAACTTGATATAGTGGGGCAAATAGCTGATTTAAAAGAGATTGACTATAAAAACACCCTCGTAATTACAAGCCTTATTGAACTCCTGATCGAAAAAGGAGTGCTCGACATGCATGAAGTAGCTGAAAAGGCCCATTTCCTGGAGAATCAGACTTTGGATGAAATAAAGCGGAACAAAAGGCTCAGTATAAAATACTGATACATCTTCATATATAAACAGCCATGCATAGTTCGAAAGCCATACATGGCTGTTCTTTTATTTTTCTAATTAATATGCTTTAGCTACATAAACCATCTTTTCTGCTTTCTTACCGCAGACTAAGCATGTATCTCCCACATGTTCATGTTTGAACGGCATGCATCTTATGGTTGCATTTGTATCTTCCTTAAGTTTGTCTTCACATTCCCTGCTTCCGCACCACATTGTCTTTACAAAACCCGGGGTTTCCTGCATGATTCTCTTGAATTCCTCATAATCCGTTGTTGTATAGGTCTTTTCCTCTCTATTTTTAAGAGCTTTGTTAAACAAGGTAGTATGAATATCATCCAGAAGCTTTGCTATAGTTTCGGTTAAATTGTCCATTGGCACTGTGAACTTTTCCAGGGTATCCCTGCGTGCTATTGTTACCTGGTTCTTCTCAATATCCTTCGGTCCGATTTCCATTCTTACCGGAACGCCCTTCATTTCCCATTCGTTGAATTTCCAGCCCGGACTATAGGTATCCCTGTCATCCATTTCCACTCTGAAGCTCTTTTCAAGCTCCTCCTTAACGGCTTTTGCCTTTTCAAGAACCCCTTCTTTATGAGTGGCAATAGGAATTAAAACAACCTGTATCGGTGCTATTCTTGGCGGCATTACAAGACCCCTGTTGTCTCCATGCACCATTATGATGCCTCCAATAAGCCTTGTTGAAATTCCCCATGAAGTAGTCCATGCGTATTTATGAACTCCATCCCTATCCAGGAACTTTATTTCAAACATCTTTGAGAAGTGCTGCCCCAGGTTGTGGGAGGTTCCTGCCTGTAGGGCCTTGCCGTCGTGCATCATGGCTTCCATTGTATATGTGCTGGAAGCACCTGCAAACTTCTCCTTCTCACTCTTCTGTCCCAATATTACAGGCATTGCAAGCTCATCTTCCGCTACCTGCCTGTATATTTCAAGCATCTGCATTGTTTCTTTCTGTGCATCTTCTTCATCAGCGTGTACTGTATGACCTTCCTGCCATAAGAACTCTGCCGTCCTCAGGAACGGCCTGGTGGTCTTTTCCCACCTGACAACGTTACACCACTGGTTGATTAAGAGCGGCAAATCCCTGTATGACTGAACCCATTTTGAATACATATCACAAATTATTGTCTCTGAAGTAGGCCTTACAAAAAGCCTTTCAGCAAGTTCCTCATTACCTCCGTGAGTTACCCACAGAACCTCAGGAGCAAAACCTTCAAAGTGTTCTGCTTCCTTTTTAAGATAGCTTTCAGGAATAAGCAGCGGAAAATATGCGTTCTTATGTCCTGTAGCCTTAAATCTTCTGTCTGCAACCCTTTGAATGCCCTCCCATACTCCATAGCCATATGGTTTTATTACCATGCAGCCCTTAACCGGAGCATAATCAACCATGTCTGTTTTCAGAATGACATCTGTATACCACTGGGAAAAGTCTTCCTCCATCGGGGTAATTTCTTTTACGAATTCCTGCTGCTTTTTATCAGCCATATAAATCTCTCCTCGTATAATATTTTTTGTAAGGTTTTTATTAATAAATTTCCAGCCACAAACCATACTTTAGCAATTAAAACTTACTGGAAATCAGCTTACATTGATTTACTTTTACTAATGCCCGTGTAACAATGGTATTAAGCCATTGAGGTCAGTTTTTATCTCTCCAGTTGAGCTTTTTGCTTCTTCTAATAAAGTCAGTTCCCCTGGCCTGGTGTTAGCTTCATACCGCTGGTTGTTTACCCGGCTTCCTTATATCCCTAAATGGCAGTCTGGGAGTCGTGCATATAAGTTTCCGGGGTGTATTCTGATAGCGAGGGTGCTGATGCACCAGAAACCACGGGCATTAGTTTACTCAATTGGCTTTAATCCTCACTGAAAGGAGGTGCCAAATATGTTATATTCTCTTTTCGTAGGCATTGATGTAAGTGCCAAAGACAATAAAGTCCAGTTACTTAAGTCCGATGGATCAGAGGTTTTACGTTTCTCTGTACCCAACTCGCTCCCTGGTGCTAAAATATTATCGGACAAGGTCGTTTCTGCCATGTCTAAAGACCGGTATGATTCACTTGTCGTTGATCTTGAAGCTACCTCTGTATATGGTGATCACCTTGTTTATTTTCTAAAGGAGGATGCCTCCATAAACAGGTTTAAGCCAAAACTCCATGTCCTTAATTCCAAGCAGGTTGCCAACTTTAAGAAGGCCTATCCCGAAATACCCAAAAATGATTGGGTAGATGCCTAGGTCATTGCTGACAACCTTAGATTCGGTCGTATTACCAAGGAGGTTTATATGGACGATTACCGCTATGATGCCTTACAAAACCTCACCCGTGCCAGATTCTTTGCTGTACAGAACCTTTCAAGAGAAAAGGCGAGGTTTTTGAATTACCTATTCTTAAAATTTAGTTCTCTTGCTCAGGAAGATATTTTTTCAAATATCTTTGGAGCTACTTCTGCTGCTATTATTGAAGAGTTTCAATCTGTCGATGAAATTGCTTATATGGATATTGGACAACTTGCTCTTTGAAAGTGCACGATCAAGAGTTTAAGTGTTTCTACGACCTTAAATATCGTCAGACCCCTAAAACTCCACATAAAAGAGCACTTGCCCTGACTGCCAGAAAATTAGTCCGTCTTGTTGACGCTCTGCTGCGCAGCAACCGGCTTTATATACCACCAAAAGGAAAGTAATTTCCAATTGAGGTTCCATTACCTGCCATTTTTAACAACCGTTTTTGACAGGTCTATTAGGGATTCTCGTTTTGTGCCAAAATCCCCGAAAATCTATGCATTTTTCAAAGAACTTTTTCCAGTTTACTCTTGACATTTAACCACTGGACTTTATTATGTGAATTTTAATTTATTATTTATATTAGAAAAAAAAAAGCCTTCGTCACACAAAAGGGACGAAGGCATACTCGCGGTACCACCCTAATTGACTGCCGGTAAAACCGCACAGTCCTCTCAAACCTTTAACGCAGGCATACGATGGGATTTTTTCCCTGGCTCGGAGGTCGGGTTCAAAGAAAATGAGCCTGAAAAGCCTTTCAGCCGCTGAGCTTTCCTCTCTTTTGGCATTTCTTCCTTTACTATTCCTCTTCATTGCTTTTTCTGATTAAGTTAGCTTTTATTATATATTATGCCGAATAATGTGTCAATACATTACAGAATCGTAAAAAAATTTCTCCTCTGCAGCAGCTTATATATCAAGCATCCATTTGTTTCATTGCCTACAGCATTATTACTGTTTGAATGTCATTATACATTGTGATACATTTAATATAGATGTGTTTCACAAACTCTGATTCAAGATATTTCGCACTAAACATTTTACATTGAATTCAAGATGTGCGAAATATATTCTTTAATTTATATAACGCATTAAAATTCTTATATTGTGTCAAGCAAACAGCCCTGCGAAGCTGGTTCGACCCCAGGATGTTTGCGAAGATAGAATGTAATAGAATTTATGCGTTATATCTAATACAAGCGGCAGTTAAATCTACAGGTAAGGAAGTGTTCGTATGCCAGATAATAACGAAATAAAAAATATTGGTATATTCGGCGGAGAAGACGGGGAGCTTTTGAAAATAATACTGGACAGTATAAACGATGCCATCTGCGTAGTGGATGAAAACTGCATAACTCAATATTGGAACAAGGCAGCTGAAAAGCTTTACCAGATTAACCGCGAAAAAATAATAAACAGACATATAAAGGAGTTCTTTCCAAACTCCCTGCTTCCGAGGATTATAAAGGAAAAAAAGG
>JBLNDG010000179.1:0-19146 GCA_050261415.1 Caulobacteraceae bacterium
ATATTATATTAATAAAGGTTTACTAAGCAGAGTTAAAAAATACGTAAAAATCTCTGATAAGCATGTAAAAGAAATAAATGCAATGTTTAGTAAATACGGCGAAAAAGCTGTCTGTTTCACAAGACCTGTACTGATCGGCAATTATATATCTTACTTTGCCGGCATTAACAGGATGTCCTTAATAAAATTTTACTTATATACTTTTATGGGAATACTGCCGTGGGCTGCTTTGATAGTCTTTGTCGGTTCAAAGTTTGGCAGCAGTTTTAATATTGCTTATTCAGCGGTAGAAAAGTATATGATATATTTTAACCTGGCTCTTTTTGCAGCGATATTGGCAGTCATCATTATAAAGCGAAAAGAAATATGCGCATTTTTTATAAAGTTGAAAAAAAGAAAATAGTATCATTTATGCAAAGATATACAAGGGGCTTTCTTCGTAAATACTTTACAATATTTTAGTAATATTTATAGGCTGAATAAGATGTGAAGATGTATATGAAAAGGGGTCCTTATTATGAAGAGGAAAGATATAATACTAATCGTTTCCATTCTGGTTGTCGGTATTTTGGGAACGTTGGCAACCAGAGTAATGAACGGTGATAATAATAACAAGATAGCCGTTATAACTGCAGATAATAAAGAAGTGAGCAGAATACCGGTTGATCCTGCAAAGGGAGAACAAACCTTCAGCTTTAAATTCGGAGAGAATACGGGGTATTTGGATGTCAGAAACGGAGCGGTCAAAATGGAGGAAATGGACTTAAAAGTCTGTCCGAAGAAGGTATGTTCTGATACCGGTTGGATTAGTAAACCGTACCAAACTATAGTCTGCCTTCCAAATAAAATAACTGTAAGCTTCGAAAACAAAGGAACAGATAAAAAAAGCAGCAATACAATTGATGATGCTGCATACTAACATATTGAAGGCTCATCATAATGGTGAGCCTTTTGTTTATTATAATATCTTCGTTATTGTGAACATTGCTTTATTATACCTGTTATACTTTTTATCTATAAAACTGACTACCAGGTATGATATTACCATAAATGCAATTCCCGTTAAGAAAGCATATAATTCTGCTTTCATCCCTGCACTCATGGAGGAGAAGAACCAATTTCCCAAAAGTATGCCCACAGTCAGCATGAAAAGAGGAAAAACATAGGTCAAAATTACTGCTGATGCAAGTACTTTTGATTTAGTCTCAATTTTTACATACTGGTCCGGTGCTGCATTAACATGATTTATCGCATCAACATATATGCTTGTTTTTGGGCAGCCTGCTTTGCAGTTTGCGCAATTTTCACCGCACATGCTGGTTCTTTTTACTTCAACTTTAGCAATTCCATTACCGGATGAAATTACTTTTGCAATCTGTTCCATAAACACACCTCCTAATACCTCTATCTATATCATTATAATAGATAATAATTATGTAGAAAATATGAAGGTCGCTTTAACACCTTATCTCCATAAGAACTTCATAATTGTTTTATACAATGTATTCATAGGTTAGTTAAGAAAGGAGGAAGCAAGACATGAGGTTTTTATACGGATGCGGATTTGGAGGAGCCGGATTAGGAGGAGGTGGATTCGCTATGATGCTGATCTTATTGCTTTTGATTGGTTTAGTTATATATCTGGTATTTAAAGCAGCCGGAAATAACAACAATATTAGAAATATGGACAGTACTTTGGAAATATTAAACGAGAGATTTGTAAACGGTGAAATAGGTGAGGATGAGTATAAAAAGAAAAAGGCTTTGTTGTTGAAGAGGTAAGCAATATGATAGTTTAGTTCAAAGGCTTCTTCATAAATTTATATAATAAGTCTGGTTATGTTTACTAACCAGACTTATTTTTTATCAACTGGAACTTCTTTGTCCCTGCATATTATAAATGAATCCAAAATGAAAAAAATAAAAAGAGTCTAGCATTAGGAATCTATAAGACAGCTATATACCGGAGGTAAAGCCATGGATAGACATACTGAACTGATAAAGAAGAGATACAACAGGGTTTCTGGAATATACGACCTGATGGAGAGCCCAATGGAAATGATGTTTTTAAGGAAGTGGCGGATCGAGCTTATGCGCGATTTGCAAGGCAAAGCGCTGGAGTGGGCGTCGGTACAGGAAAAAACATTGAGTTTTATCCTGATGATTTAGAAATTACCGCAATTGATTTCAGCGAAAGAATGCTTGAAAAAGCCAGGCACAAAGCTGAGATTTATAAGAAGAAAGTAAAGCTAATGGTAATGGATTCCCAGAGCATAAGCTTTCCTGACAATTCTTTTGATACGATATTTAAGACCTGTGTATTCTGTTCAGTACCGGATCCCTTAAAAGGGTTGAGGGAGATGCGCAGGGTGTGTAGATCGGGGGGCAGGGTAATCATGATTGAACATGTAAGGAGTGAGAAAAAGGTTCTGGGGTTAATCATGGATGTATTGAATCCATTAGTAGTAAATTTATATGGAGCCAATATTAACAGACGTACAGTGGATAATTTGAGGGCTTCGGGTTTTGGAAATATTGAGGTTAGAGACCTGTCCGGAGGTATTGTAAAAAAATTATTATATTTAATGATAAAAAGTATTGACATAAAAAAAGTTGTGTTGTACAATTCATATAAAACCAGTAGGAATAATGGGAAATGTGTTGAAAGGAAGAGTAGGCTAACGGAAACTAACAGAGAGAAAGCCCAAAGGTGAGAGGACTTTTTAGCGGAACTTGGCTGAAGTGCATCTTGGAACAACGGACCGAATGATTTAGTGATTGTGAAACATCCTGATTTTAGTAGGCTCCGGCGGGTATGCCCGTTACAGCATTATGGTATGATTGTACCGGAATGAGAGTTATTTGGACTGCTTCAAGGCAGGACAAATAAACAGAGTGGAACCGCGGAATGAACTTTCGCCTCTGTCATGGAGGCGGAAGTTTTTTTATTTCAAAGGAGGGATAACGCCGTATTTTAGTACTGTACCCCAAAACCTATAAATTCAATAGGAATAGTAATAAATAAAACATGTCCCTTTCAGACAAGGGGTTGTCTGTCAGCAGCGAAGTAGGCTTCGCTAAATGGTCAAAATTAAGGAAAGTTTTAATAAATAAAACATTGGAGGAGTAATCATGAAAAAAAGAGTTGTTCTGGCCACAATAATAGTTTTAGTTTTAGCATTGGTACTCAGTGCATGCAGTGCTACTAACCAAGCATCTGCAAATAAGTCAGCAAACGAAACAAAGCCTCAGAATCTTCTTGAACAAGTAAAAGCCGATGGAAAAATCAGGTTTGGAACTGAAGGTACCTATGCGCCTTTTACCTTCCACGACAAAGATGGCAAGCTTACTGGTTTTGATGTTGAGATAGCTGAGGAAATAGCAAAACGTTTGGGTGTAAAAGCAGAGTTCATAGAAACCAAATGGGATGGAATGTTTGCCGGTCTTGACGCAAAAAGATTTGACGCTATAGCGAATGAAGTTGCAATAAGGGAAGACAGACTGAAGAAATACGATTTCTCAAGTCCTTACATCATTTCCAGGGCTGTACTCATAGTAAACGAAGAAAACAGCGACATCAAGGCATTTGAAGACTTGAAAGGAAAGAAATCCGGACAGTCGCTTACAAGCAACCTGAAAGATATCGCCGAGTCCTTCGGAGCTGAAATAGTGCAGACCGACGGGTTTAACCAGGCAATAGACCTGCTTGTGTCTAAACGTATTGATGCTACTGTTAATGACGGACTGTCATTCCTGGATTTTAAGAAACAGAGACCTGATACGCCTATAAAGATTGTAGATCAGATGGATACAAATGACCAAATGGGAATAATGTTCAACAAAGGTAATAAGGAGCTTGTAGATGCAGTCAACAAGGCACTGGATGAAATGAAGGCCGACGGGACATACCTTAAGATATCAGAAAAATGGTTCGGAGAAGACGTATCCAAATAAAATGCATGAGGTGATTTCGTATGTCAGACAGAATGGTAAGAATTGTACAAATACTTACTGATTCCTTTCTTCCACTTTTAAAGGCAGGGATACAATTTACTGTACCGCTTACCATCCTGTCCTTCCTTTTTGGGGTGGTTATAGCTTTTGTTGTAGCGGTAGTGAGGGTTCTGGAAATCAAACCCTTTGCCGGTATAGCTCGTTTTTATGTTTGGATTATAAGGGGAACACCTTTATTGGTGCAGCTTTTTATAATATTCTATGGTCTTCCTAGTATAGGGATTACTCTGGATGCCTTAATATCTGCGGTTATAGGCTTTTCCTTAAGTGTTGGGGCATACAGCTCGGAAATAATAAGGGCCGCAATACTGTCGATATCGAAGGGACAGTGGGAGGCGGCACATGCCCTTGGAATGCCTAAAGTGCAAACTTTGAAGCATGTGATACTTCCTCAGGCGATAAGAGTGGCAATACCGCCTTTATCAAATTCCTTCATAAGCCTTGTGAAGGACACCTCTCTGGCGGCGACTATTACTGTGACGGAAATGTTCCAGGTGGCTCAGCAGATAACTGCTCGAACCTACGAACCCTTGTGGCTGTATACAGAAGCAGCTGTGATATATCTGGTTTTCTGTTCAGGACTTACAGTGCTGCAATCCATAATGGAAGCACGTTTCGGAAGACATTTGGCAAGATAATATATGAAATGGGATGGAATGCAAATTGATACGATTGGAAAATGTATATAAGAATTTCGGTACTCTTGAGGTACTGAAGGGCATCAATCTGTCGGTGGAAAAGGGTGAAGTGGTATGTATAATAGGCCCAAGCGGCTCTGGCAAAAGTACTCTTCTCCGGTCTTTGAATCATCTGGAGAAGATAACCAGCGGCAGGATATTTATTAATAATGAACTGATTTGCGATAGAAAAGACGATAAGGATATATTCAAGCCATCGCAACACAGAATATCAGAGGTTTGTTCTGAAATCGGCATGGTCTTCCAACGGTTCAATCTGTTCCCACACATGAGTGTTCTGGAAAATATCATGCTTGCTCCAAGAGTGGTGAAAAAGAGCCCTTATGACAGTACCAGGAAATTTGCAATGTACTTGCTCGATAAGGTGGGACTGGTTGACAAGTGGGATGTATATCCATCAAAGCTATCAGGGGGGCAGCAGCAGCGGGTTGCCATTGCCAGAGCACTGGCGATGAAGCCGGATATTATGCTTTTCGATGAACCTACATCGGCTCTTGACCCTGAACTTGTATCTGAAGTTTTGGAGGTAATGCGGTCCCTGGCCATAGAAGGGATGACAATGCTGGTTGTGACTCATGAGATGGGTTTTGCGAAAGAAGTGGCTAACAGAGTAATATTTATGGACAATGGAGAAGTGATTGAAGAAAATACACCTGAAAACCTGTTCGGGAACCCTTTCAAAGGTAGGACAAAGGATTTCTTAAGTAAGATTATATGATGCTATAGCATTATTGGTTTATGTACTTGGTAATTTGTCAGTTCAAAGTATGGAAGGATGATGGAAATGAGCTCAGTTAACTATTTTGATTCAATTGCTGAAAAATGGAATGAGATTAGAACGGAATATTATGCTGAAGAACTAAGGGATATAGCACTTTCAAGGATAGATACAAAAGATAAAATATGTTCGGATCTTGGTTGTGGTACCGGTTTTATTTCGCTGGGTCTTGCTGAAAAAGCCAAATTGGTCTTTTCCATCGACAATTCCACCAATATGCTTAAAGAGCTTTCAAAGACTTCAGCATCAGAAAACAAAGATAATATCTATCCTATTCGAGGCAACATGGACAATATTCCATTATTTGACTGCTCGATAGATGTTATTTTTACCAATATGGCCTTACATCATGTGGCAGATGCAAAAAAAGCTATTTCAGAAATATTTCGTATATTGAAACCAGGTGGTACTGCAGTTATTGCTGATGTAGAGGAGCATAGTGGATATTGGGCCATTGAAGAGATGCATGATGTATGGCTGGGCTTTTCAAAGAATCAGCTAATTGAGTGGTTTGAAGAGGCAGGTTTTGATGAGATAGATATAACCAGTACCGGACTAAGGTGCAAAGGGTATTCCAGGAAAGGTGAATATACGGAAACTGGAATATTTATAGCAATAGGAAAGAAAAGGGAGGCATTGTAATGAATATGGAAACGTTATTAATCCATGGCGGTGTTGATGGAGATGAGAATACCGGGGCAGTCAGCGTACCGATTTATCAAACGTCTACCTATAAGCAGACAGGTATAGGAGAGCATAGGGGATATGAATATTCAAGGACGGGAAACCCGACCAGATATGCGTTGGAAAAGCTCATTGCCGAATTGGAGGGAGGTTATGCAGGATATGCCTTCTCATCAGGTATGGCAGCTATTACTGCAGTCCTGATGCTCTTCAAAAGCGGGGATAAAATACTGATATCAAACAATATCTATGGAGGTACCTTTAGAGTATTGGATAAGGTATTTTTAAATTTTGGAATAGAATATGAAATAATTGATACCAGCAGCGAAGAACAGGTTATTGCACATCTGGGTAATAGCGTTAAGGCCATATTTGTTGAGACGCCCACCAATCCCTTGATGAACATAACTGATATTTCAAAAGTATCCGGTATTGCCAAAAAAAGAGGTTTGCTAACGATAGTTGACAATACATTTATGACGCCGTATTTGCAGAAACCTATAGAGCTGGGAGCGGATATTGTTATTCATAGTGCAACAAAATACCTGGGAGGACACAGTGATTTAGTTGCAGGACTGGTGGTAGTAAACAATGAGGAGCTTGCAGGTAGAGTCCATTTCCTGCAGAATGCAACAGGCGGAGTACTGGGGCCTTTTGATTCATGGCTGCTAATAAGAGGAATAAAGACTCTGTCGGTAAGAATGGACAGGCACGTTGAGAATGCCGGATACATTGCAGAAAAGTTAAGTATTCATGAAGGTATAAAAAAAGTATACTATCCAGGACTTAAAAGCCACATAGGTTATGACCTGCATAAGCAGCAGGCTCAAAAACCTGGAGCTATGATATCATTTGTATTAATTGAAAACTATGATATTAACCTTTTTCTGAAAGGTTTAAAAACTATAACTGTCGGAGAGAGCCTGGGTGGAGTGGAGTCTTTAATGACACATCCGGCATCCATGACTCATGGGGCTATACCATATGAAATCCGGCAGAAAGTAGGAATACTGGACAATTTGGTCCGTTTATCCGTTGGACTAGAAAACAAGGATGATCTACTTGCTGACATTCTGAGTGCTATCGAAAAAGCAAGAATATAGCAGCAGGAGCTGATATTATGAGATATGTGAATGATATTAGAGAGTTAATAGGAAATACACCAATTATTAAGTTGAACAATATGGGTATAAAAGCCGGGGTGAATGTCTTTGCAAAGCTTGAATGCTTCAATCCGGGAGGTAGTGTAAAAGACAGGATAGGCTTGACCATGGTACGTAAAGCCGAAGAGGGTGGGCTGCTTGTGCCGGGAAGTACTATTGTAGAGTCAACAGCAGGAAATACCGGCTTGGGCATTGCATTAGCAGCGCTTAACAAAGGATATAGAGTTATTTTCGTTGTACCGGATAAGTTTTCCATAGAAAAGCAAGTGCTTATGCGCGCTCTTGGGGCAGAAATCATTAATACACCAAAGCAGGAAGGCATGAAAGGCGCCATGGCAAAAGCAGAGGAGCTGCTTAATACCATTCAGAACGCTATTACACTGCAGCAATTTGAAAATCAGCAAAACCCAATAACCCACTATGAGACTACAGGACGGGAGATATACTTAGACCTGGAGGGAAAGATCGACTATTTTGTTGCAGGAGCAGGCAGCGGAGGGACCTTTACCGGTGTGGCCAAATATTTAAAAGAAAAAAACTCCGGGATAAAAGCAATACTTGCCGATCCAATAGGTTCAACCATGGGCGGCGGAGTGGAAGGCTGCTATCTTATGGAGGGAATAGGGAACAATTTCATACCCAAGACAATGAATATGGAGCTTGTGGACGACGTTATAAAGGTCAATGATGATGAAGCATTTTCTATGACAAAGGAGTTGACAAAAAGAGAGGGACTTATAGTCGGATCCTCTTCGGGAGCAGCAATGGCAGCCGTGATGAAACTGACAAAAAGAATTAAATCCGGCAACCTTGTAACTATTTTTCCAGACCGGGGTGACCGCTATTTCAGCAAGGAACTTTACCGCTAATTTAACTCCAATCTTAAAAAAGTAGCCTTTCTTCATAATTTCTCCATATAAGTATTCTATGATATAGTCATAGCAATCTTCACCTCCTTAATATAGATAATAAGCCTGGCATATTGTAGCTAACCAGGCTTATTTTTATCAGTTGATTTGAAACAACGAGATACAAAGACCTACAACTATATTTATGAAGATAGTATACCAAGCCTAAACAAATTCACCCGGGTAATTTTAAATTGGTAAATATCATGCTTGTATGCAACTTTCAAAGTAATGGGATATATGATATATTCTATATTAATGAATTCCGGATGGTACCGTTTGGAGTTCACATATAAAAGAATTAAAGTGAGGTAGCAAAGTGAAAAATAAAACATGGATAATATTAATTGGTATTGTCGTTTTGTTGGGTGTTTATGTAATAGGGGTGCAAAGGAGTCTTGTCAATTTAAGCGAGGAAGTCAATGCTTCCTGGGGCGATATCGAAGTGCAATACCAGAGAAGGGCTGATTTGATTCCGAATATAGTAGAAACAGTGAAAGCCCAATCTATAAAGGAACAGGAAATATTCACCCAAATTGCAGATGCACGCGCTAAATTGGCAGGTGCAGCAAGCGTACAGGAAAAAATCGATGCAAATGCCGAAGTTTCCTCGGTATTGGGAAGGCTATTAGCCATTACGGAAAACTATCCTGAACTAAAGCAAAACCAAGGCTTCCAGGACCTGAGAGTAGAGCTTGAAGGCACGGAAAACCGGATTGCGGTAGCAAGAAAGAACTATAATGATAATGTTAAAATATACAACAAAAAGATAAAAGTATTTCCTACCAACATAGCAGCAAGTATGTTGGGGTATAATGAGGAGTTACCGTATATCAATGCTGAAGCAGGCGCAGAGAAGGCTCCGGAAGTAAAGTTTTAGAAAGAATTAATTATTGCACTGTCTATAGATTACAACTCTAAAACCTAGTTTTAGAGTTGTTCATCTATTAGTCATATTTATATAGATAGGGGGTGCGTAAATGAAAAAATTAAGGTTAGGCTCGATATTTCTGGCTATATTGCTTTTTGCCGCTATGGGCTTTGTTGTAGTTGGGGCTCAATCGGCAAATCTTAAGCTGCCGAATCCCACACCGGAATTTTACAGCAATGATTTCGCCAATGTGCTGGATTCGGGCACAGAAAGTGATATAGTCAAACTGGGCGAAGGGACCTTTAAGTCAACAGGCGGCGGGCAGGTCGTATTTGTCAGCATCGATTCATTAAATGGCAGTACTATTGAGGAATACTCAAATGCTCTTTTTAATAAATGGAAAATAGGTACTAAGGATAAAGGAGTCCTCTTTATACTGAGTATGAAAGAGAGAAAATCCAGGATTGAAGTAGGCTATGGCTACGAAGGTGTCTTAACGGATATTCAAAGTAATAAGCTTCTGGTAAAATTTTCTGAGTTGAATAAAGAAAAAGGCATAGATGAAGCTGTTGAGACAATATATTCGGATATTGTCAGTATTGTCAGCGGAGATGGGGACACCGTCCAATACCCTGATACCGGTGAAACAAGACAAAAAGCTGATATAGGCAGCAGCTTCTTTAGAGATAATCCTATAGCGACGGATATTTTGGTTGTAGTAATACTTGTACTTGTCATTGTGGATTTTGTATTAACGGGAGGTCAGGTGACTTTCTTCATATTGAGAATGGCTGCGTCTTCTGCCAGAAGAGGCGGAGGTGGCGGAAGGAACTCCGGCGGCGGAGGACGTTCCGGCGGGGGGGGTTCATCATCCGGCTTTTAAAAAAAGATATAAAATCTACTTTCATGAAAAATGTAATCATGGAAGTAGATTTTTGTTCTTTTTGCACAAATTGAATTTCTTCTTTCATCCATATTATAAATAAGTTCAAAATGAAAAAAATAAGAAGAGCTGAACATAAATAATTTAAATTTATTCGAGACATGTTTTTTCTACATAAAATCTTCACAAGTTATATCTACAATAAAACAGAAGGATAACATACGTAAGGGGAGTATTGTATTTGCATTAAATTTTAGAAGGGTGAGAAATCATGAGGTCAGAAACTTTTAAAATAACAGGAATGACATGTGCGGCATGTGCCAAAGCAGTTGAACGTGCTGTGAAAAGGCTTGAAGGAACGACTTCAGCAGATGTCAATCTGGCTACGGAAAAAATGTCGGTTCAATTCGATGATCAAAAGGTAAATACTGAAATGATACAAGCAGCTGTTTCAAAGGCCGGGTATGGAGCTCTTCCCGAGGTGGAAAATAAAGAGATAGCTGTTCCCATAACAGGGATGACATGCGCAGCATGCGCAAAGGCCGTGGAGAGGGCAGTCGGCAAATTGGAAGGTGTAGAAAAAGTAAGTGTAAACTTTGCTACAGAGAAAGCTTTAATAAGTTATAATCCCAAAACAGTAAGGCTGTCTGAAATAAAACAAGCTATTTCGAAAGCGGGTTACAAAGCACTGGAAATAGAAAATAAAAATGCAGTAGATGAAGACAAACTGCGTAAGGAAAAGGAAATCAGAACACTTTGGACCAAGTTCATAGTTTCTGCCATTTTTTCGATTCCACTGCTATATATAGCAATGGGCCCGATGTTATCATGGTGGAATGTTCCAATACCGGAATGGATGAGGCCAATGCAGTATCCTCTAAGATATGCCCTGGTAGAAATTTCATTAGTTATACCTGCAATAATTGCAGGTTATAAATTTTATACTGTTGGCTACAAGGCCATATGGCATAGAAGTCCGAATATGGATTCTCTTATAGCAATAGGCACAACAGCAGCTGTTACATACAGCTTATACTCCACATGGAGAATTTCAACCGGTCATTTTGCTTATGTAGAAGATTTATATTTTGAAACAGCGGGAGTAATTATTACCCTTATACTATTGGGAAAATCCCTTGAGGCTGTATCAAAGGGAAGAACCTCAGAAGCGATAAAAAAGCTGATGGGGCTTGCCCCAAAGACTGCCATAGTAATACAGGAGGATAAGGAAATTGAAATTCCTATAGAAGAGGTTGAAGTTGGGGACATTATACTGGTTAAGCCCGGAGAAAAGATTCCGGTTGACGGAGAGGTTGTGGAAGGCCTCACATCTATTGATGAATCAATGCTTACAGGTGAGAGCATACCGATAGAAAAAAAGGCCGGAGACAAAGTATTTGGTGCAAGTATAAACAAGAATGGTTCAATAAAGTTCAAAGCCACCAGGATAGGCAGTGACACGGCCTTGGCTCAGATAATCAAACTTGTAGAGGATGCACAAGGCTCTAAAGCTCCAATAGCACAAATGGCGGATATAGTTTCCGGATACTTCGTACCCATAGTATTTGGGATTGCGGTGGTAACAGCGGCAATTTGGCTGCTGCTTGGACAAGATGCCGTATTTGCACTAAAGACATTTATAGCAGTTCTGGTTATCGCTTGTCCTTGTGCATTAGGCCTGGCAACCCCTACGGCTATAATGGTAGGTACAGGAAAAGGTGCTGAATACGGTGTATTGATAAAAGGCGGGGAAGCTCTGGAAACCACCCACAAAATAAGAACTATAGTATTTGACAAAACAGGTACAATAACTGAGGGAAGACCTGAAGTTACTGATGTAATCACAACGGCAGCAATTGATGAAAAGTCTCTTCTGCAGCTGGCAGCATCTGCCGAAAAAGGTTCAGAGCACCCGTTGGGAGAAGCAATTGTAAGAGGAGCTGAAAAGCAGGGGCTTGAGATTAAAAAGGTGGAGAACTTTAATGCAATACCCGGTCATGGAATAGAGGTTTCCATCGATGGAAAGCAAATGCTTCTAGGCAATAGAAAGCTTATGCTGGAGAGAAAAATTACGCTTGCACAGCTTGAGGGACAGTCCGATAAGCTGGCATCTGAAGGAAAAACTCCGATGTATATTGCCATAGATAATAGTCTTGCTGGTATAATTGCAGTAGCCGATATCGTGAAGGAGAGCAGTGCAAAAGCAATACAGAAGCTTCACCAAATGGGTATTGAGGTTGCTATGATCACCGGGGACAATAGAAGAACTGCGGAAGCTATAGCAAAACAAGTAGGTATAGACAGAGTTCTGGCAGAAGTACTTCCCCAGGACAAGGCAAGTGAAGTAAAGAAACTGCAGCAGGAAGGCAAAAAGGTTGCTATGGTGGGAGACGGTATAAACGATGCTCCGGCACTGGCACAAGCAGATATAGGAATTGCTATAGGTTCCGGAACAGACGTGGCAATGGAATCGGCTGATATAGTACTCATGAGAAGCGACCTGATGGATGTGCCGACAGCAATTCAGTTAAGCAAAAGCACTATTAGGAATATAAAACAAAACCTTTTCTGGGCATTTGGCTATAACGTTGCAGGAATACCGATAGCAGCCGGTGTGCTGTATGCCTTTGGTGGGCCATTGCTGAACCCTGTTTTCGCGGCGGCCGCTATGTCCATGAGTTCAGTATCAGTGTTGTCTAACGCTTTAAGGCTTAAAAGGTTTAAGCCCTATAAATAAAACAAGAACAAAATGGAGTGAAAACAGTGAAGGACGAAATGGAGAGATGTGCAACTGGTGAATGTAAACTTGAAGGTACTCAGTGTAATGAGAATTGCAGCTTAAGAACAACCAATAGGACACAAAAAGCTAAAGCCTCACTGATTTCCCGGCTAAACCGTATTGAAGGTCAGGTAAGAGGTATCAAGGGAATGATTGAAAAGGATGTTTACTGTGACGATGTATTAAACCAAATAGCAGCGGTTCAGTCAGCTATGAAATCAGTCAGCAGATTGCTGCTTGAAGGACATATGAAAAGCTGCCTGGTGAATAGGATACAGTCAGGTGAACCGGAAGTGATAGATGAATTGCTTCTGACTATCGAAAAGATGATGAAATAAAAAGGTGGAGAAATTGAAATGAAGAAAAAAACAGCAATAATAGCAATGGCACTGACTGCGGTATTGACACTGTCAGCGTGCCAGGCCACTGATATAATTGCGAAGACATCTGTAACATCCTTTGAAGCTTTAACTGATAAACTTGGTGATAAAATATCATTTGCTAAAGGAAATGATGCATGGGCTATAACCTCACCAACAGGTGAAAGATTCCTGATTGCAAAGGATTTCACCGGCAATGCCGATACAATGCAGGAATTTGACGCACAGCCGTTTTTAAACGCAGGATTGGATCCTGCAAAATTGCCAAGTGAAACGTATAAATATAATCAAACTGCAGATAAACTGATAGTCATAGGAGAACTCAGCTCGGACAAATTCAGCTATAATGGTAATCCTACGATTGTTGACACATACAAGGAACTCATAAGAACAAACAGAAAATCATTAGCCTATCATTTAAGCCTTGACCATTATGGCATTGCACTGGGCAATGGAAATGTATTTGAATGGGCAAAGGATATGAGTACAAACGATAAGGATATGGTATTTGTACTAAACCCAGAACCGTTTATCAGTGCAGGTGTGGATCCGTCGAAGGTAAAAGGATGGGCATTTGCTAAAGTTAAGGTAATGGATGAAAACGGTAAGCAGATAGAAGTGGATAAATTGTTAAAACCCTTTGAGCTCAACTAAATATATTTACAGGGCTCATTGATACACCATTCATGAAAAGAGCTGGCAGCCTTATATAAAAAGAGCCGGCTTTTTTCATATATCAGGTAAAGAGCCCAATATAATGAAATTACTGGGAGGATTAAAAGATGAAAGTAAAAATAACTGAAGAAGCTCAACAATATATCATGGAAAACGGGCATACTGTGACAGTTCACCTGGGCACTGTATCCGGATGCTGTGGCGGTGCTGCGCCAATGCCGCAAATTCAATTAGGTGCACCCGGTGATTTATCAAGTTATGTTCAAAATACTATTGGGGATATAAACTTGTTTATTGATAAGCAAATTGATGCGGAGAAGCAGTTGATTATACTTTTGGGGAAACTGTTGTGGTTAAAAAAATTGTCAGTTGAAATAATATGACAATTTTCTTCATATAGTCTTCATATGCATGGTATATAATCTATTTAAAGTGAAAAAGGCTTCTGTTAAATCTTTATAAAATAACTTCTGAATTGAGGAAGGCGTATAGGAGGATAAAAATATGAATTTTCACGAAGATAAAAAAGGTAATCAAGGGTCTCATAATCATAGCCCATTAAAGCATCTTCTTCATATGGGTCTTTGCTGTGGATTGCCCATACTTATCATACTAGCTTTACCGCTCATAGCAAGGCTTAGTCCTGGAGCCGGCGCAGTACTGGGATGGATAGCACCATTCTTATGTCCGTTAATGATGCTTGCAATGCTGCCGATGATGTTTAGGGGTAATAAAAAAGAAAATTGCTGCTCTGATAAAAATGAGAATAACGAAAATAATAAACCGCTTGAATTGAATAAATCTGTAGAATAAAATGAAAGACCTGGTAAGGTCTTTCATTTTATTCTCTGGACAACATTTTTTTTACTTCTTCCTTCTCCATGATTTCTTCTATAGAATCGATTTCCAATTGCTTTAGAATTTTCATTACGTTTAAATTGTCAAAGGGGGTCAATATAAATGAATCTTCCCCAAATTCATTGACCAGCTTTGTAGCATTCTCAACATCAATATTGGTCCGTGGGCCACCTACACAACCGCCCTTACAGCCCATGCCTTCAATAAAATTGACATCAATATTTTTATTGTTGCGCAGATCATCTAATACTTTTCTGCATTCTATTACTCCATCAACTTTCTTCGCCTTGAGCTTGATAACTCTGCTCGGCTCCAGCCTGTTGACCACAGTTTTGACAGAAAAGCTTACGCCTCCTGTTCTTGCATATACCCTTCCTCCAAAGGATGCCTGATCCTTCTCGTCAGGCTGAAGTTCTTCAAGATTAATATCCAGAGCTTTGAAGATTTCCTTCAGCTCTCTGAAATTCAGGACATAGTCTATGGCTCCTTTTAACTCGGGCTCTTTAGCTTCGGCTTTCTTTGCTATACAAGGTGCTATAAATACAACCTTGGCGTCTTTATAAAGCCTTTTTAGAATTCTGCCCGAAGCAATCATTGGGGATACAGAGGGGGAAAGATGCTTATAGATATCAGGGTAATTATTTTTGATCATGTTGAACCATACCGGGCAGCAGCAGCTTGTCAGGAAAAAATCCTCTTCACTTTTCACCAGATGATTGAATTCGAAAGCTTCTTTTATTGTGAGGATATCTGCAAACAAAGCTACTTCAATCATGTCCGTAAAACCTAGAATCTTCAGGGCAGTCCGAAGCATGCCCATACTTACGCCTTCTCCGAATTGGCCTACTATTGCCGGTGCCACCGCTGCAAAAACCGGTGTTCTTTCGTCCTTAAGCAAATCAATAACCGGCATGAATTCAACCTTGTCAACCACTGCTCCAAAATCACAATCAGGAGCGCTATATCCGCAATTCAAGCACTTGTCATTAGAAATTACAGGTTCACTTTTTCTGTTATACATATGTGTTTCATATTTGCCTACATCTTCTGGTTTGCATTCGCCGCATATACATTCGTCTTTACCGCAAATCTTACAGGGACCCTCAATCCTTGTAACCACTGGTTGGCCCATTTCCTTAAAACCTTTGACAATATCCAGTTCGTCACTGAACGTGTCAACTTCCCTGGGGTCCAAGCCCATAGCGACTCTTATATGGTTCCTGATAAAAGGCATTTCAGCATCGCTGAAGCCATACTTTTGTTTAATGACATCGGCCAATGCGGTAAGATCTTCGGCGGTTTTTAAACTTCCGTTCCAGTATCTCTTCACAAGCTCACTAAAAATGTACATGCGCTTTTCAGTAAAACTATTGTATCTGTCTTCCATAAATCATTCTCCTCAATTGTTAAAAATTCTTTCTTTGTAGCCCTTTTTATAACGAATAGGCCATCTGCTCTACTTTTATTATTATTCTACAAGTAATAAAAATTTTTTCATAGTAAAATTTTATTTATTTTATTCTGAAAGCATATTAGTAAAAAGGATCAACTATCTCCATAGGAACTCCATATCAGTTTGATAAGATTAAGTTACAGTAGAAAGCAAAATACAAATAGTAACTATAAAACAATTGAAAGTGAGGAGTTTATTATGGTTTATATCAGAGAAAATTGGTGGTACTTGTTATTGGTTATAGGTTTTGCTTATATGATGCTTAAAGGTGGCGGCTGTTGTGGAGGTGGACATGCTCATGGAGGACACAACCATAACGGGCATAATGGAGGCAATGGGCACTTTGGTACTGACGAGGGGGACAACCAGGTAGATATGGTTCTCGATCCGGTATGCGGCATGTATGTAAGTCCTGAAACTGCAATAAAGCAAAATATAGACGGGAAAACCTATTATTTTTGCAGTGAGAATTGCAGAAAAACTTTTATGAGAAATCATCAATAACTTTCGAAGCTGAAGATTGATAAGTATTTAGAGTGGCAGAGGTGAACATGGGAGTGACGGATATCAGAAATCATGGAAGTAAAATTACTACATTACTCAGTATTTTCTTTATATCAGTTTCGTTGTTTAACTATCAGGTAGTACTGACCGGGCTGTACTCAGCGGTTTTTTCATATCACTATGTATTCTTGATTACTTCACTGGCTGTTTTAGGTCTGGGCTTAGGCAGTATTTTGGCATATAAGCTGAGAAAAAGAGCAAAAATGTTTAGCCTTAAGAAAAAGGCAGAAGAATAGCTAGGTAAGCAAGATAAAATTAAAGAACAAGTGGTTAAAGGATCGATTATACTTTCTGGCAGCTATATAGTAGTGTTTGGTTTAAACTATCTGCTGCCGAAAGTAAGCAGTTTGTATATTTATATTGTTTTAGGCACCATACCATTCCTTATCGGAGGGTATTTATATTCCGTACTTTTTATAGAGCATTCGGTTATCAGTGGAAAGCTGTACTTTGCAGATCTTATCGGGTCTGGTGCAGGAAGCCTGGTTGTTATTTTACTTCTTAATAATGCAGGAATGTTCAGAACAGTTGTATCGCTTTGCATAATAGCATTAGCACCTGTTCTGCTTTTGCCCGCAGCTAGTATAAAAACCAGAGTACTGGGGTATGTTCTGACGCCTATTCTTTTCACGGGCTTTTTCTTACCTGGACAGTATGTAAGCTCTATTGAGAAAAATTATAACGGAACATTGAACAATCCGGATAAAACCATCGGCAGCCTTAAAGAATCCGGAATGTCTCCCAGGATAGTGTTTTCCGAATGGAATGCCTTCTCACGTACCGACGTAATTGAAATCCCAGAACGGCCTGGTGAAATGATTTTGACCATAGATGGAGCAGCAAATGCTCCAATGTATAAATTCAACGGGGATGCCGGAAGAAGCTTTGTCTGAAAATTATATATACACTGTTGAAGCATTGCGAGGTTACCTTGACCATCTTAAAAGAAAGCAATAAGCTGGTTGAAACAGCAGTTAAATATGTCAGTGAACCATTATATACGCCTTTTGTTTTTGAACAGGGAGTACTCGGTCATATTAAGGAACCTCATATATCACTGGCAGATTATCTTGAAGGTGCCAAGACCAATATCTGACTCCAGTAACGGTTGCTTCAGTAAATATAGTCTTGATACTTACTCTAGGATTTATTTTCCAAAGTACATCAGCTTTTGGCCTTCCAGGGAGGATTATTGTCGCAGCGCTTATCGTGCTGCTCCAGGGATTCTTTATGGGAATGCCTTTCCCGAGAGGGCTTAAACTTATAGGTGAAAATGGAAAGGGCGATACAATACCTGTAATGTGGGGCGTGAATGGCGTAACGTCTGTTATCGGCTCCGTTCTATCTATTATATTATCAATGTCAATTGGATTTACAGGTGCATTGATAGCAGGAGCTGCGGTGTACTTAATTGTCAGCCATGAACACCAGAATGACAATGGTAACGGCAATGGTAATTCAGGTTCAAGAATGGCTGTTATACTTGTGGTGTTAATACTGGGCGGACTGGCTTTATATTTTCTCAGATAAGGGAAGGATTACACAATGAAAGTTTTATTTTATATATTTGGTGTACCGGTTCATTTTTTGGGTGTGATGATTGCATTAGGCATACTGACCGGTTTGGCAGCTGCCTATTTTGAAGTCAAAAGAAAAAAGCTAAATGCAGACAAAATGCTTGATATTGTCCTGTACTCGGCTATCACTGCAATAATTACTGCAAGGCTGTTCTACATTCTCTTTTATAATTTATCCTACTACGTTAAAAATCCGCTGGA
Organism: Caulobacteraceae bacterium; assembly: GCA_050261415.1. Lineage (GTDB taxonomy): Bacteria > Bacillota > Clostridia > Lutisporales > Lutisporaceae > JBLNDG01. The sequence continues at coordinate 18,487 of JBLNDG010000179.1, forward strand.
TATCTTCAAAATCTACGAGGGTGGCTTATCCATACACGGGGCATTGCTGGGAGCCTTTGTATTTGCAGTGTTTTATATAAGAAAACATAAACTGAACTTTTTCAAATATGCGGATGCTTTGGCACCGGGGATTATTCTGGGACAGGGTATAGGTAGAGTTGGCTGTGACGTGTTTGGTAAGGTTATGACTGTACCTTATGCCTGGGGCGTAAGGGTCCAGGGACAATTATTGCATCCTGCTCAGGTATATGAATTCCTTCTGGATTATCTGGCCTTTTTCATTTTGTGGAGAAAACGTAAAAGCATCCGGTATGACGGGCAGCTTTTTATATGGTATATAATACTGTTCTCTATTAATAGAGGTGTAGTCGAGTTATTCAGATATAATCCTTCAATAATAGGCTGGTTCTCGGTTTCGCATTTGCTGAGCCTATTGTTCATAGCAGGTGCAGTTATATTGATGCTGGTTATAAAGAAAAGAATTAATATTGATGCATTAAGCGGAGAAGATACATCAGCACATGCTTTGGACTGGGTGAAGGATATACTATTTACGCTTATATTTGCGGCTTTGTCGCTGGTAGTTTTTTATACGATTCAATCTTAAGATTGGGTAATAAGGTGTTAGTGAGCTTATCGCTAACACCTTATTAATTTTTG
>JBLNDG010000180.1:0-4488 GCA_050261415.1 Caulobacteraceae bacterium
ATCTTAATCATACCTTTCCTCCTATATGAAGATGTCTGGATAACATAATCATACAGGAAATTTGATTAAGGTGGCCTATTTTTTTGCCGGTATGTGGTACAATTTTAGAATAGCATTAACATACGGGGTTAGTTGACGGATTCGGGCAGAGAGTTTGCCCTACACAATAAATATTGTGATTCACCCCAGATATATCCCCCGTTCCCTTATGGGATTCAGCTTCTTAATATAGCTTGTTCTATGACATTGTACATAAGAGTTGTGAAGGTTTAATGGAGATGCTTGAGGTATGGAACAAAAAAAGCGCTAAGAATATTACTTAGCGCTTTTCTATTAAATTTTAAACTCTAATATCCATTTTACTACCCACAACTTGATTGGGTATCTTTTCATGTCCCTTGATGCTAATTTGCTTTTTTGTATCTACTTATACAATATTCTGTACATTCCCCCGTAACTTCCCATCATACCTGGCATACCCTACATTCCTGGCATATTATTCATCTCGCTTTTTGGTTTATACTACCACTGCACACTTAACTGTCGCTAATGTGATTCCTATATTTGAACTTCAGCGCATATACTATTAAACGAACTATATATCATAGCTCTGTTTCCCTATACGTAGATATCATCTCATTTGGGCTACAATTTCAATACTAATTTTCTTTACAATATCTACAGTCAGGTTTGTTACTTCAACTCTCGTAAACCCTGCCTTATGAACATTTTCTACCGTGCGTCTGTTGATATTTGCACCATATAGATTTAAAGTCAATGGATTAAATATATCCATGATCAGTCCTAGTACCTTTTTTTTCACTTCGTACATGTTCAATCATTATTATATTTCCACCAGGCTTACACACCCTTTTTATCTCCTTTAATCCTTTTATTGAATCTGGCACAGAGCAGAACACATATGTTGTAAATACCCTATCAAATGCATTATCGGCAAAATCCATGTTTTGAGCATCCATTTGAATCAACTCTACTTGTTTATTATATTTTGGGGCCTTTTCTCTCGCTTTTGCAAGCATCTTACCGCTAAAATCAATTGCTGTTATGTCAATATATTCAGGATAGTAAGGTATGTTCTTGCCTGTTCCCACTCCCACTTCCAAAACTTTACCTTTTAAATCTTGTGGCTTCCACTCTCCATTTTTTCATGGACATAGATTCCATTGGTTTTTCAAGTATATCATAAAGTACAGAAGCCCTATCGTATCTTTTTCTGATTTTTTCAGTACTATCCATAATATCTCTCCTTACTATATATTGACATTTCATTTTTTATAAAATAATAAAAGTTCATCTGTACGTATAAGCATTTAACAAGCTTGCCTACGAATGGATGAACCTCAAATTATTTAATCTCTTAATGTTTTCTTCATTCTTGCATATTCTTCATCAGAAATTTCTCCATTCGCATACCTCTGATTTAGAATGTCAAGGGCATTACTGCTTGCTCTATATCTGATATTATTTTTTCCAGTATTTGATGCTGACCTAACTACAGCAAATATTAACAGTCCTATTAATATCAAGGAAATTAATGTAAATCCCCCCATCATACCGTATCCATAACCCATCATATATGTCAATCCTTTCTGCTTATCATAATTTATTGCTATCTATTCATATCCTCCATACATATTATGATACCATAAGTCTCATAGACTATTCTTACCTTAAGGCTTTTTAGCTTTTGTATTTCTCATCAGTTTTCTCTATTAAGCTTCGAGTCTGATATTAGTCAACTCTTCTTGAAGCCTTGCAGCTTCTAGTTCTAATTCTTTTACCTCAAGATTTTTAACCATCCTGTCAATCTCTTCTGCTTGTGCTTCCAATTCTTTGTTCCGTCTTACCAGGTTCTGTATGTTTTCCTCCAAGTCTATTTTTTTATTAATGTATTTCTCTGCTGCTTCATCACTGGATTTAAGCATTGTTTCTGCCAACTCTTCCATTCTTACCTTTTCATTTTCCAGTTCCTTTATACTTAATAAAAGCTTTTCCTGCACCTGAATGATCTTTTTCTTTGCTTCATCCAGTTTCTTCAATTTTGCTTTATATTCATTAGGGGAACCCTCTGAATCTGGCTTGTTTTCGCTATGCTTTGCTATTCTATTATCTTCACTTAATTTATTTCTTTTAATTGCTATCAATTCATCAAAGCTAATACTTCTGTCATATATTCTTTGCTTATAGGTCTGATATTCTTCATCATTCATTAAATTCTCCGCATACATATTTTTTATAATTATTAGTTTTACTTGAATATCATCCTGTTGGTAATAATCCTCCTGCGGATAGTTATTTCCTCCGCACCCTCTCCCGTAACAACCATAGTTGTCTATTAATCTAAAGAAATCTCTATGTCCTCCTCCACAACCCATTATTCTGATACCACCTTTCCAGTTTTAAGCTTTATTGCTTCTAATTCCTCTTTAATCTTTGCTTGTCTTTGTATTTCCTTTAGCTCCCTGTCTATCTTGTCGGTTTCATTTAAGTCGTCTAGGTCTCCTGTTTCAACAAGTTCATCTATAGCAGATATTCTAGCATTCTTCTCAGCTATTTTATTTTCGGCCCTTTCTATTCTATCTGTTATATCTGTAATATCACTGGATACTCCTGTCATTATTTCCTTTATATCCAACTGCGCATCAGCCGCTTTGTCAATAGCTATCAGCTCTTTCTTTTTATTCTCCAGTTCATCCAGTCTTCTTTCCAATTGCTCCTTGCTATCAGTTATGACCTTAACTTTTTCCTGAAGCTTCTCTACCTCTAATGCAGTTCTTTCCTCCTGAGCGGTTAGGTCTTGCTTTTTCTTTAGAGCTGCTTGCGCTAAATCATCGCGTTTTGCTTTAACTGCCAGTTCAGCTTGATCCTGAGCCAGCTTAATCTTGTCTTTAACGCCTGTAAGCTCTCCTTCAAGTCTTCTCTTTATTGTTACCACCTCTACAAGGGCTTCTTTAACTTTACTGATTTTCTCTCTCATCTCATCTAAAGAAAGTTCCAATGCTTCTTCAGGATTTTCCATTTCGTTAAGTGCTGTATTTACCTTAGCCTTAATTATAGATTTTATTCTATATAGAATACTCATTTTTTAATCCTCCCCTAATAAACTTTGCTTGTATCAATATCTTGATATATATTTTAATACTCAATTATGAAGAAATTGTGGAAATATAATTTTTTGATAGAGCTTCATATGCCTTTTAATAACTACTTACTATTTTTTATAAGTATGGGGCATTATGCTATTAGCAACAAAATATCTGTAAGGAATTAATTAAAACTAGAATAGATATGTGGAATAAAGCTATAGAAAATATAAGAACCTATACGATTCTGAACAGCACCCTTTGTAGTAGACAGATTAATAACTAAGAATTTTATTATTTCAACTGTCTACTACAAAGGGTGCATATCAAAGGTTTTTCACATACTTTTAATTAATTCTATTCTTTAGTAGTTTTCATTAACCTTTTTGAAATGGTCGATATCCAATATGGCTAAAACAAACGGAAGGCTGTACTTTCTGTAATTATCCATGCAATTGGTTATTTCCTTATTAAAGAACATCCTGTTGTATAAACCTGTAAGTCCGTCCCTCAATGCCATTTCTTCCAGCCTTGAATATAGCTGTGCATTCTCCAGGAATAATCTTATGGCAACCGCCAGGGTATTAAGATATTTCTTTATTTCGGGGGCGAAGTAATCCCGTTTTTCATGCTCAAGGTATATAACTTCCGCGAGCTTTTCCTTGCCTATCAGCGGAACTGCAACTGCAGATTTTATTCCTCTTGATTTACTTAGTCCATCCTTTATATCGCTTTCTTTTAATATGAAAGTTTCTTTTTGATCTCCGTAGACATCAAGCAGCACTTTTCCCAGTGTCTCCATGCCCTTGACCATTTGTCTCGAAATGCTGCTGGCCTCCACATTATACCGCCCGTCATCGTTCATGAATATGGTGCTGCTGGTAGCGCCAAGCACTCCTATAAGCATGTCGTTAATTATTGAAAAAAGATTCTTATAATCTGTCATCATGTTTATATACTCAAATATATTGATGATTGTACTGAGCTCATTTACTGTATGCTCATACTTCACATTCAAGGCTGATATCTCCTGAAGGCTTCTCTCCACGCACTTTTGATAGCTGTCCAGTTCAGCTTTCGTTGATTTTACATATTCACATTCTTTATGGTTTTTTAATGGACATTCCATATATGTCGCCCCTTTCAGGATACAAATATATTGGCAGCCACCCTCTTTCGACAGGATTTCACATTTTGTATAGAATGCGACATAAGGAACGGGTAACACTGAATACACGGCGGAGGAATAATATGAGTTACTGTGTAATTCCGCAGGAATTCCGTGAAAAATCCGTGTGTTCCGTGGTTTTCATTTCTTAACCTTTAAGGAATATCCTGGCTTCGAAGCCCATCCCTGAAATCCTATTGCCTATTGCCAATCGCC
>JBLNDG010000181.1:0-12760 GCA_050261415.1 Caulobacteraceae bacterium
GAGTAATATGCTCGGCGGCGGGGTATTGGTGCAGAGGTTCGGCGATTTGGTGAAGGGCCGCAGGTCGAGTGACAGGAGAATGGAAAAAAGCTTTTTACGGCCAACACTGAACGCGACTCCGGGTGATATGAGCCTTGTGATTCCGAAAAGACAGCTGGATGATATAATTGAGATGATATATGCGTTGGATAAAATTGCTCCCGGAACAGCGAATGAAGATACGCTGCTTTATGGAGTCGAAGTAAAATTTTACAACTCACAGGTTGAGGTCGATAATGATCTTGAAACAAGCATAAAGGGGTTATATATTCTCGGAGATAGTTCCGGTGTGACACATTCACTGTCTCAGGCATCCGCGAGCGGGGTTTATGTCGCACGTATAATCGGAAGTAGGTATAAAGGCTAAAGTCCTTTGCTTGCTATAGAATTAAGTTGTTTTAGTAAAGTTGATAATTATTTTGAAAGAGGTGTTATATATGTCATCATTGGTAGTAGTAGGAGCCCAGTGGGGCGATGAGGGAAAAGGCAAGATGACTGATTACCTTGCACAGAAGGCTGACGTAGTTGTCAGGTACCAGGGTGGTAATAATGCAGGGCATACAGTTGAGGTAGAGAATGAGCAATATAAATTGCAGCTTATACCTTCCGGAATATTATACCCGGATAAGTTGTGCATAATAGGAAATGGTGTTGTGCTCGATCCCGAAGCATTTCTAAATGAAGTAAAGGGTTTGGAGAGCAGAGGAATCAGTGCTGCAAACCTTAGAGTGAGCGACAGGGTTCATGTAATACTCCCGTATCATAAAAAGATTGACGAGCTTTCAGAATTCAAAAGAGGAAGCAATGATATAGGGACAACAAAAAAGGGTATTGGTCCCTGCTACATGGATAAAACCGAGAGAACAGGCATCAGGGTCTGCGATTTGCTTAAGAAAGAAGTTTTCGCAGAAAAACTGGCAGTAAACCTTGAAGCTAAGAATGCATACCTAAAAAAGCTTTATGATTTTGAAGGATATTCCTATGAGGAAGTGCTGAACAAATACCTGGATTATGCTGAGCAAATAAGACCTTATGTTGACGATACTTCCGTACTTGTTTATAATGCCATAAAGGCTGGGAAAAAAGTTCTTTTCGAAGGTGCACAGGGCACTCTGCTGGATTTGGACTTTGGTACTTATCCTTATGTTACCTCATCACATCCGATTGCCGGCGGGGTTTGCATAGGTTCCGGAATTGGCCCGGCTTTGATTAACAAAGCAGTAGGTGTTGTTAAAGCGTACACAACAAGGGTTGGCAAAGGTCCGTTCCCGACTGAGCTATTTGATGAAACTGGAGAATTCATAAGGAAAAAGGGGAACGAATTCGGTACAGTTACAGGAAGACCGAGAAGATGCGGCTGGTTTGACGCAGTAATAGTAAGGTATGCAGTAAGGATCAGCGGCTTGACAGGTATTGCAATCACCAAGCTTGATACTCTGTCAGATATTCCAAAGATAAAGATGTGTGTAGGCTACAAGCTTGATGGTAAAATAATAAAAGAATTCCCTGCAAGCATTGATGACCTCGCAAAATGCGAGCCTATATATGAGGAGTTTGACGGTTGGGGAGATGTAAGCCATATAACCGAATACAACAAGCTGCCTACAAACCTCCTGAGATACCTGGAAAGAATAGAAGAGCTGTGCGGAACGCACATATCACTGCTTTCTGTTGGTCCGAAGAGAAACCAGACAATAGTAATAGATGAGTTTTAACTGGAATATATTTGAAATTTATAAAATCCAGTTGACAAAATGAGTACAACATTGTAGAATGTATTAATGTGAGCCCCAAAAAAAGCTCACAGATGACTCACTAGCTCAGTCGGTAGAGCACATGACTTTTAATCATGGTGTCCGGAGTTCGATTCTCCGGTGAGTCACCATCCAAGGCCCGTTGGTCAAGCGGTCAAGACATCGCCCTTTCACGGCGGTAACGGGGGTTCGATTCCCCCACGGGTCACCAGTTATGGGGGCATAGCTCAGCTGGGAGAGCATCTGCCTTACAAGCAGAGGGTCATAGGTTCGAGCCCTATTGTCCCCACCAACTTTTTACGTAACGCAGTGGAGTAAAAAGACCGACATTCCTTAATTTACTGCGTAGCACTTGCGGAGTAAAAGATGCAGCGGAGATGCAGCATTTACTAATTGACAACTCGAGTGATTTTGGATATAATATCACTTGTCGGTTGAATGAAAAAACATGGCCCAGTAGTTCAGTTGGTTAGAATGCCAGCCTGTCACGCTGGAGGTCGACGGTTCGAGCCCGTTCTGGGTCGCCATAAAATTTTATTAAAACGAGCTGGTGTAGCTCAGCAGGTAGAGCAGCTGACTTGTAATCAGCAGGTCGGGGGTTCGATTCCGTCCACCAGCTCCATTTTCTTTTTGGAGTAGAATATGCAAAGGGGCTGTCGCATTAGCGGTTAAATAATCGCCAGTGCGCAGCCCACTTTTTACGCTATTTTGTTCAATTTGTCGGGACAATTATAGGCAAAAGAACTGGATATCTTAAATTAGACGTACTTTAATAAGCCTATTTGACAGAAGGCTTTTTTTCGGGTTGTTGTATTTTTGGACTTTCTAATTTATGCACTTTCCTTTACTTGAAAAAGGTGTGTCCCGGTTCTTTCAGACTGGATTTTGTTATGAAGCTTATTTATGTTATGTGCCATTGCTAGCAGAATGCTTTCGGCAAGTACATTCTGTTCCCCTCTGCACAAAAATCTTCTAAATTCCGTAGCTTCTTTTAATTCCCCAAAGGAACCTTCGGCCTGTATGCTTCGGTTTACCCTGAGTTTACATCCTTCTTTACTAAGAATTCTTTCAAGATCATCTTTTCTCTGCCTGTTAAATAACTTTGATATTTCATAGTTTGATGGCTTGATAAAGGCTAACTGGCCATTACCTTCCAGATACACATAATTCTCTTCGCTTTCATATCCTGCGTCAGCAACGATTTTTTCGTACTTGAATTTCAGATATAATTCCATTCTTTTTAAAAACGGTATTAATGTTGTGGTATCCGTTGGATCCAACCCGACGGTTAGCCATGTGATATATTCGGAATCAACTCCATGCTGTACGTTGTAGCCGGCCTTTAGCTGACCATTACCCATGGCATCTTCCTTCATCCTCATAAATGTGGCATCGTTATCTGTTTTTGAATAACTGTTACGTTCTCCGCAAACATGGATTTTCTGTGTGTACTCTTTAAGTTTATTTAGGTATTCCTCCAGTTTTTCAATGGAACGCTGCAAAGAGGTTTTTCTTTTTCCGCATCCATATACGAACTCTATGTTTTCCTCCTGCTTCAGCGCATACAGCTTCTTACGCAGTTTTTTCACATGCTTCATTCTAACTTGGTTCTGATATACAAGCTTTATTCCATATAATTCCTCGCATTCAGAAACAAAATCAGCCAGCTTTATCAGCAATTTTGCCAAATTTTTAGTAACTGCTTTTTTCCAGACAAAAGTATATTTATTGGCACAGGCTTCAATCTTTGTGCCATCAATAAATATAGCATTTCCTGATATTTCTCCAATGTCATAAATGAAGTTCGACATCTCTGCCATAATTCTTTCTGAACATTGGGCAAAGTGAATACTGCGAAATCTTGCAAATGTAGAATGGTCGGGTATAGGTGAATTTTCAAGGAGATACATGAAGTTAATATCACGATGGCATGAAGTTTCCATAGCCCGTGATGAATAACTGTGATTCATGTAAGAATAGAGTACAATCTTCAGCATCCGACGTGGCGTTGCCTGATTTTCTCGTATCCGAGAATAAGTCGCATACAAATATTTTACTATAAATCCCTTACTTTTCGGAGTTCGGGATTTATTTTTTTGTACTGAAAAGGAGCTGCGCACTAATTACTTAGTGCGACAGCCCCTTTTCTTTGTTTAAACTGATTCATCCTTATCCTGTGATTGCTCAGATAATCCCTCGGTTTGATTATTAGTGTCCTCATCTTCCTTCTTTCCTTGCGATTTATTGCAGTGTTTTTTTGTATAGTAATGTGACTCTTGTAGACTTAAGTCGAAAATGTTAATATGTTATACTGTTAATATAGACTATGTAAACTATATTTCAATTAAATAAAATGGGGGATAAGGGTGAAGAAGATATTGCTCAAATGGATCTTTTTGACTTGCGTTTTATTCATATTTCTTTTTGGAATATATAGACTCTTTTATAGCAGTGGGGTTAACTCATTTGGTACAGGAGGACGGTATTCGGATATACTGACAGATAAGGAAAGGGAATGGATTGAAAGGGAAGGCGTATTAGTGTATTCAGCTGACAGGAATGCTCCTCCATTAAGATTTGTAGATAAATCCGACAAGCAGTATAAAGGAGTAGTAGTAGACTATATAAATTCACTTTCCTTGGAGATCGGGGTAAAAATTGAGTTGCATCCACTTTTATGGGAGGATGCTTTGGCGAGTCTTTCAAGGGGAGAGACAGATATTTGCGACATGTTTTCAAGTGAGCAAAGGGCTAAATATTATCTCTTCACAAAACCTATATATAATTTAAGAGCAGTACTTGCAGTGAGAGCTGATAATGATAATAGCATAAAAGGACTGGCAGATTTGAAGGGCAAGGTAATTGCCACCCAGAAGGGCGACTATGCAAATGAATATGTTGAAACCCATTATCCTGATGTAAAAATGCGGTATGTTGCTGATGTATATGAGGCATTGGAATTGCTTCGGCTTGGGGTAGTATCGGCTGTTGTGGGTGATGAGCCTGTAGTTTTGTATCAAGTTGATAAAAACAATCTCAGAAATGAAATAAAAATAATAGACAAGCCTCTTTATGAGAATGAAGTTGTTTTTGCTGTGCCTAAGTCCAAACCGGAATTAGTCACAATACTGAATAAAGGAATCGACAGCTTAAACAGAAAAGGACAATTGGAAAAAATACAGCAGAAATGGTTTGGTATATCTACGCCTATAGTAACTAATCAGGTATTCAGCAGATTGAAAAATTATATTATAGCATATGCCGTACTTTTAATTTTTATTTTAATTGTCATGCTTACATGGAATCAATCTTTGAAAAGGCAAGTCGAAGCAAGAACAAAAGAATTAGAGGATAGTCGCAATGACTTGCAGATTGTTTTTGACGGGATAACCGAATATATGATAGTTGTTGATTGCAACAACATTATTGTAAATGCAAACAATGCTTTCCTAAATTATGTTGGTCATCATAAGGATAGTGTACTGAACAAACCATGCAGTGTTTACCTGAAAGAGTTCTGTGGTGACTGTGGAAACTGTCTGATAACGGAGACATTCAAAACCTCTCTTGATTATAGAAAAGAAATATACAGCAAAAGTGAGGCATATGAGCTTGATACTTACCCCTTGAAAGACTCTAAAGGTTTTGTCAAGAATGTTTTAATATTAATAAATAACATTACCAGTGAAAAAATAAGCAGGAATCAAATACTGCAGTCAAATAAAATGATTGCAATAGGGCAATTGGCTGCAGGTATAGCCCATGAAATCAGAAATCCCTTAGGGATTATACGAAATCATAGCTTCCTGTTAAGGGATACAAGCTGCAATGACGAGAAAATAGAAAAATCGTTGAACTTCATTGATTCAGCAGTACAAAGGGCAAGCAAAACAATAGACAACCTGCTTAATTTTTCCCGGATTTCAGGAAACACTCAAGAATTAGTGGATATAAAAAGCTTCATAAGCAATATAATGGAGCTTCAGGGTAAATATATGCAAAAACATGATATTACCTTTGAACTTATATGTAATGATGATTTAAAGTGTAGGATAAATCAGGAATCCTTAAAGCATATATTAATAAACCTATTCACTAATGCTGCTGATGCAATAAATGACAGGGGGAAAATAACTGTAATAGCCAAGCTGGTCGAAGGAGGCATATATATAGAATGCAATGATACGGGCTGTGGAATAAAAAAGGAAGATCAAGAAAAAATATTCAATCCTTTTTATACAACTAAAGATCCGGGTAAGGGTACAGGGCTTGGACTTTATATAGTATACAGCGAGGTTAAAAGGCAAAATGGCGAAATTACAGTGGACAGCGATTTAAATACAGGAACCAGTTTTAAAATATTCATTCCGGTAAAAGAGGGGGCGGATATAAATGAGTCAGGCATACAAGATATTGATAGTTGATGATGAAAAAGAATATAGGGAGACATACAGGATGATCCTGGAGAGCAGAGGCTTTATAGTTGGAGAAGCAGAGTGTGCAAAAGAGGCTCTCGAAATAATGGAAAATGAATATTATCCACTGGTGCTAACCGATGTTTTAATGCCGGGCATGGATGGGATGGAGTTTTTAAAGGAAATTAAGAAGAACAATGAAAAGTCTGTTGAGGTAATTATGGTAACAGGCTATGGCAGTATTGAGACAGCGGTACAAGCGATGAAGATGGGTGCCTTCGGATACTTTATAAAGAGTCATAATCCTGAGGAACTGATGATAGAAATTGATAAGGCAAAAAAAATAATTAACCTTCAAAATCAAAAGAATATGACAGTAAAGAATAAGGAGAATAGGAGATTTCTCTATCAAAGTAAGAATCCAAAAATGAAGGAAATCTTGGATATAATCGATACCATTGGGAAAAGCAATACAAATGTACTGCTTTTAGGGGAGTCAGGTGTCGGAAAGGAAGTAATGGCTCAAATGCTTCATGATAAAAGCCAAAGGGCAGCCATGCCTTTTATAGCTATTAACTGCCAGTCATTCTCCGATAACCTGCTCGAATCAGAACTTTTCGGACATGAAAAAGGAGCCTTCACAGGTGCTGTTGACAGGAGGATAGGACGATTTGAAGAGGCCAGCGGAGGAACTATTTTTTTGGACGAAATAGGAGAAATGTCATTGAATACACAGGTAAAGCTTTTGAGGGTTCTGGAAAATAAAACAATTGAGAGGGTAGGATCAAACAAATCTATTTATGTAGATTTCAGGCTTATTAGCGCAAGCAACAGAATTTTAACTCAAGAAGTTAAAAATGGAAAGTTTAGAGAGGATCTGCTCTACAGGATTAATACTATAACATTGGAAATACCTCCTCTTAGAGAGCGAAAAGAAGATATAGCAGATATGATAGAGTTTTTTGTGCGAATATATAAAAATGAATTAAAGAAGGATATTAAGGGTATTGATAATGAAACGATGAATTATCTTATGAGCTACGATTATCCGGGGAATATCAGGGAATTAAAAAACATAATCGAAAGGCTTATTGTGCTGTCCACAAATGGAGTACTTAGAATGAATTTTGGTGCAGGGTCAGGCCAAAAGAAGGAAATTGATCCGATCCATATGGAAATAAAGCCTTACCGTGAGGCGAAAAGAGATTTTGAGATTGATTATCTGATAAATATATTGAAACACTGTAATAATAACATAACACAAGCTGCTAAGCTGATAGGAATAAGCAGAAGGCAACTTTTCAATAAAATCATAGAGCATAATTTAAAGGATTATTATAATTCCAGTGGCAATTAGGAATAAGACTTCCACATGGAAATTTATTTCCTGAACATGGATGGAAATATAATTCATAGATAAAAGGGGAAAGGCCTAATATTACTGGCTTTCCCCTTTTGGCATATTTTTTGCTGATTTAAAGTATATGAAGAGTTCTGCTTATATGAAGAATTCAATATGTAAAAATTAATAAGTTAAGGAGGTTGTTGAATTGGAAAAAGCAAAGAAAGGCCAATGGGTGGAGATCGAAAATGTTGTACTGACACCAAAGGAGAGGGCTCCACAGCTGCCGGAAGATACTAAGGCTACACCTCTTATGATGTGGACTAAAGGGTTTTTGGTAAATGAATCTGCAGCAATCGGAGAAACGGTAAAAATAATAACTTTGGCAGACAGGGCAGCTGAAGGAAAGCTTGTAACCATAAACCCAAGGCACGAGCATGACTTCGGGCAGACAGTCCAGGAGCTTTTAGAAGTTGGTCTGGAAGTAAGAAAAGAAATTGAAAATATATAAGTAAGGGGGTATTAGAAGTGAGAGATATATCCTATAAGGCGGTCATGGACAGAAAAAATGAAATAATGAAAAATGCCATTGGTATTGACTACGATGTATTTGAATATGGGAAGCTTTCTTTTAATTATGAAGGCATGATGGAAAAGGTTAATTACACGATTCCGGAAATACAAAAGATTCAGGCGGAAACCAAGGTTGGAAATACTCCAATATTTGAACTGAAAAACATAAATAAGCTGGTAAAAAGGTATGCTGAACCAGGTAAGGGTGCGAGAATATTCATAAAGGATGAAGCAGCCAATGCTTCTGGATCATTTAAAGCAAGAAGGGCTTCAGTTTCTGTATACCATGCAAAGAAAAATGGATATAATGGAGTAATAACTGCAACAAGCGGCAATTATGGTGCGGCTGTCGCATCGCAGGCTGCACAGCGCGGGTTGAAGTGCATAGTAGTACAGGAAGTATATGATTCTAAAAAAGTCGGACAACCTGAGATACTGGAAAAGGCAAGAAAATGTGAAGCCTTTGGAGCAGAAGTCGTTCAGCTTACAGTAGGACCGGAACTTTTTTATGTATTCCTTAGACTTTTGGAAGATACGGGCTACTTTAATGCTTCACTATATACGCCTTTTGGCATAGCTGGAGTAGAAACCCTAGGGTATGAAATAGCTAATCAAATGATGGAGCTTGAAGGAAAACACCCTGATGTTGTAATAGCTACGAATGCAGGAGGAGGAAATTTAACAGGGACAGCAAGAGGATTAATAAAAGCAGGTGCAAATAAAACAAGCGTGATTGCTGCATCTGTTGACTTAACAGGCCTGCATATGGCTTCCGATAAAGACTTTAATAGAAAGTCCTTTACAACCGGCCATACAGGTTTTGGAGTACCGTTTGCGTCATGGCCCGACAGGTCGGATGTTCCGAGAAATGCCGCCAGAGTACTGAGATATATGGACAGGTATGTAACTATCACTCAGGGCGATGTTTTCTATGTGACTGAAATGCTTGCACAGCTTGAAGGGATTGAAAGGGGTCCGGCAGGAAATACCTCATTAGCGGCAGCAATTGCAATTGCAAAAGAAATGGATGAAGATAAGATAATAGTTGTACAGGAAACCGAGTATACGGGTGCCGGCAAACATCCTATGCCTCAGCTGACATTTGCAAGAAAGAACGGAATTGAGGTCAGAAGAGGACATTCAAAAGAAAATCAGCCTGGTAAGAATGTAGTAATACCTGAGAACATTGGGCAAATTATTGCTAAAGATATTGAAATGAATAAGCTCAGAAGCAGCTATATCAAGAATTCGGTTGAGAACAACAAGCTTAATGAACTGTCGATGGAGGATGTAAAATTCCTGGCTGAAGAAGTGAAGCTTTCAGAAGCAGAGGTTATAGAAATTCTGAAGCAGTATAATGTAACAGCTAAATAAGGATAAAAATAAGAGTCCCACACAGTTATTTTTGTGCGGGACTCTTATTTTTATCCTATTTATTACGAGGCTACAGAAGTGTTCTTTTCTTTGTCTTTTACATTCTTCATGTTATCATTTCTTCCTATACCCAGCACTATGCTTACAAACATGACGGCCATCATTGCATATGCATATATTACGAAAGGAGTTACATCAAGTGCAGAGAGAGGATGCATACTGTCTTTTGCAAAACCTATCGTATAGATTATTGCCGGTGTCCATGGAAGTGAATATACAAGTGTACACGAAGTTGCATCCAATAGGTTAGCTGTACGATAAGGACTTATACCATGACGCTGTGACAGAGGTTTAGCGAAGGAGGCACCAACAGCCAAAATGGCTGGGGCGTTAAGTCCCATAAGTGCGGAAAGAATTATAATCATTATTGAAATAGTAATTTCAGTTCCAATAGGACCCTTTGCAACTTTTCCTAATGCATTAAGAAGCTTCATATCACCATGTCCGGCTCTCATGATTGCTATGGAGCCGAATAGAAGAATTGCTAGTATACAAACTTGTATCATGCTGCTGATGCCGGAATAAATAACTCCGTCAACGGTCCTATCCAAGCCTGCTCCGCTTACTCTAAACAATGCGTTTTTTGTAACTTCAGCTGCCGGGTCAATTTGCACAAAATCAATAAGACCTGCCAACACGGCTGTAATGGCAGCAAGAACTGAACCGATAGTGGTAGCAATAATTATATCGCCTGATTTTATAGCGATCCAAATTGTAATGGCAACAGGAATAAGCATAAACAATGAATTAGGGTCATAATTGATAGCTTGGGAACCGGTTGCTTGCCCGGAGTGGCCCATACCTATAACAATAATTCCGATAATTGTCATTATGCCTGCAGCGAGTGCATATTTGAGTCTTGAACGGACAACACCGGGAACGTCAACACCCTGTGATGTAGCTGAGCATATAGTTGTGTCGGAAACAGGGGCAAGGTTATCTCCAAAGGCTCCCCCTGATACGATAGCACCTGCTAATAGGCCAGGGTGAGCACCCAATGCTATACCTGCAGGATATAAAACACCCATGCCGGCTGCGATAGTACCGAAGCCTGTGCCTGAAGCTGTTGCGAATAGTGCAGATGCAATAAAAGAAATTATAATAAATAATGTGCCGCCTATACCCATTGAAGCAGCTATACCTGCTATTCCGCTGGCCAGGCCTGAGGAGCGGAGTATTCTTGAGAACACACCTGCGAATATCCAGCATACCACAGGTATAATCGCTTCTTTACTCGCCATACCACTAATAATGGTTTCACCATATAATACCTTATCCTTAGCGAAGAAAAATGCTACTACCAATGCCATAAATGCCGGTACCCAAAGTGCTCCGTCTGAGATTGAGCCATAGTAGAAGGTGGTCATAATAATTAATACAATGAACACGATAAATGGAATAAATGAAACCCATTCGCCACCATAGAACTCTAGCTTTTTCTTTTCATTAGACATTTTTATTCCTCCTTTATAATTATATAGGTCTTGCACGCATATATCGCAAGATGCGTGCCAAGATATTGGAATAGAGTCGCTAGCATGTAGGCTGGTTCCTCAAAAATTCAGTATTTTATTACTTGGTGAACTTTGGGTTCAATACTACAAGTATAAATAAAGCCACAATTTAGGCAAAAGATTGCTAGGAATATTTTTGCTGGTAGGAAATTAATTGCATAGGACTAAAAAAGACACTCGATCGGGTGTCCTTTTTTACAATTATATTATCTTGTGCATCTTAAGCCTGATATCCTCACCTAGAAACTCAAGGGTGTCAAAGCTTCCGAATATCCTGGAAGTAATTCTGTCCGAGTATATTTTTGTAAATTCATCAATGTCAAGGTTGGTGGATATTATCATTTTCTTATTCTTTAGAGCTCTTTTGTTCAATATGCTGTAAAGTGCAAGGTTTGAAAACTGCGTAGAAAGTTCAGTTCCCAGATCATCAATAATAAGGAGGTCGCACTCATATATTTCATTTAAGGACTGTTCATTGCTTTCCTCATTTTCAAAATCAAACTTATACTTTCTTATAATGTCTATAAGGTCAGAAGCGGTTTTATATATCACGCTTTTACCCTTATCCAGAAGATCCTTTGCGATGGAGTTGCACAGGAAGGTTTTTCCCAGCCCGGGCTTCCCGATAAACAAAAGGTTCATGTTGTGTTCGTCAAAATCCTTTACAAAGTTTATGCACTTAAAATAAATGATCTTCATATTTTCCTTGGGAGATATATTATTATCCAGGGCTTTGTCTGAGTAGTACTCCCATCTGAATTGCTCGAAGTTTTCCTTCTCCAGTACATCCGCAAGGCTTGACTGCTTGTAGAGGTAATTGATTTCCTTCTGTATATAGCAGCTGCATTTTATATTTCCGATAAAACCGGTATCCTTGCAGCTCTTGCACTGATACTTCATATCCAAATAATCTTTTGGATAATTATTGGAGGCAAGCAGCTCAGCCTTTTCAATCTTCAAATCCAGCTGCCGCTTCTGCAGCTCTTTGATAAGCTCCTCACCGTTGCTTGGTTTGCTTAGAATAGTCTTTGTAATATCTATACTGAGCTTGACCATTTCCTCGTCGATATCCTTAAGCCTTGGAATTTTAGAGTAGAGCAAGCTTTTATGCGATTCCAGCTCATTTTTATTCTTTTCTCTTATTTTTTCATATTCCTCAGATATGCTGTATGTTTTAATCACTTAGCTCACCCCGTCCCTTTTTGATTAGCCGTTCCTTCAAAAGCTTAGTATCATATGTACGGTTGGTAAAATTATTAAAAGTTGGCCTTTGGGTGCCTGACGTCCGCTTCTCACTTTTTGAAGCATCATTGCTTTGTTGCGAATTCTTAAGCAAATAGGCTTCGATTTCCTGCAAGGTTTTTAAATCTTTTCCATGCCATTCGGTAAGTATTTTGTCTATGTAGTTGAAGGAGGGCTTGAAGGTTTTTACTGTAAGCTCACAGGCTTTAAGCACGATTTCATCACTGAATTCATAGCTGTAGAACCACTTCTTCATAATTTCCTCTTCAACTGCGGTAGGTTGCCTTCCAAGCCTCAAGAAGCTTAAAACCTTATTGTACTTTTGCCATTTCTCCTTATGCCGTGAGTTGTATTCGACAGCTTTTTCCACAGAATCAATACCTGCATCGAACCAATTCTTTGCCACCTGCTTGAGATAGGGCATGTCCCTTTTATCCCGCGAAACAC
>JBLNDG010000182.1:0-2791 GCA_050261415.1 Caulobacteraceae bacterium
AAAATATTTCAACATTTTTTCCGTAATGTCATAATCCGAAATAACACCTTCACGCAGCGGTCTGATCGCTACAATATTGCCCGGCGTCCTGCCGAGCATCCTGCGCGCTTCCTCACCGACGGCAAGCAGCTTGTTTGTGTTTTTGTCAATAGCAACGACCGAAGGCTCTCTCAGCACAATGCCCTTTCCTTTTATGTAAACTAGGACAGTTGCAGTACCAAGGTCAATTCCGATATCTTGTCCCAAACCCAAGAAAACGCATCCCCCTTATAAACCCTATTCAAGCACTTACCGAAATGGAAGTGAACATAAACTTTATTTATATAAGTTAAGATTTCTACTATATTACTATATAGATAATATTATCATATAATTTCAATAATGCAAGATTTTTTCAACCAAAACAATAACCGGACAGCGCCCGTCACGGATAAAACGGCTAAAATGACTACGAGAGCGCATTGCTGCGCCCCCGCATTTCAGGTAGTACTTTTTTGCTTTTTATGGTAAACAGTCAGCAAGCTTTCGTGCTGCCACCCTGATATTTTGCTTTGGTCGCCTCGTTTCTTCGGAAGCACATTGAGTAATACGATTGTCTGAAACTCTTTAAATAAAATGATTTCAGGCATATTTTTTTTGTCAAATTTTTGCCAAAAATGGTGGACACGGTTAGTAATTTATGGTATAATTATATGTGAAATCAAGCTTTATCATAAAGGAGCCAATTATGTTTTTAGCTAAAAATTACTCAAATAAAACTGGCAGAACATATTTACAAATAGTTCATAGCTACCGTGACAAGCAGGGGAAAACCAAACGTAAAGTTATTCAGTCTTTAGGCTACCTTGATGAGCTTGAAAAAAAATACGACGACCCGATTGCACACTTTACACAGGTTGCCAAACAAATGGAATCTGAGCGTATTAAAAATAAACAGATAACCATCACTTTTGATGCTGGCAGCAAAGTAGACCGGAATTTTGAGAATCGTAAAAACTTTGGACATGTTGTTTTCAGCAAGGTTTACCACGAATTGCAACTTGACAGGTTTTTTAACAACAAACAGAGGCACGAAAATTTCAAGTTCAATTCCAACAGCATTATGAAAGTCCTGCTTTTTGCAAGACTGCTCTATCCTTGCTCAAAAAAAGCAACCGTCGAGATTAAGGACCGTTTCTTTGACAAGGCCGATTTTTCATTGGACGATGTATATGACTGTCTGACACATTTTAATAAGATTGAAAAAGAAGCACAACGGTTTATCCATGAACAAATCGTCGAACAGTATGACAGAAAAACCGACCTCATTTACTATGATGTAACCAACTATTACTTTGAAATAGACCAGCCGGATGATTTCAGGAAAAAGGGCCCTTCCAAGGAACATCTCCCCAATCCCATTGTACAAATGGGTCTGGCAGTGGACAAACAAGGAATACCCATCTCATACCGCCTTTTTGAGGGGAATACTCATGATTCCCAGACGCTGATGCCTGCCTTGAAAGACATCAAGAAAGAATTCCAAACAAAGCGCATTATTGTGGTTGCAGACAAAGGGCTAAATAGCGGCGATAATATTGCATTTAACACAGCTCTCGGTGATGGGTATGTGTACAGCAAAAGCGTCAGGGGTGCTAGTGAAGAATTTATATCCTACGTTCTTAATGATGAAGGCTATACATGGGTAGGCCAAGACTATAAAAAGAAATCCAGAGTAATTCCTGTGGATATTGATGTAACTATAGGCAAATGTGCGAATGGAAAAAACAAAAAGAAGAAAGTTAAAATAGATCAAAAACAGGTTGTCTTTTACAGCCGCAAGTATGCAGAGCGTTCAAAAAAGCAAAGGGAAGCCGTCATCGCCAAGGCAGTTGATCTTATTGCAAACCCCTCAAAATATCAAAAAGCCACATCTCATGGGGCTGCTGCCTATGTTGCCAACCTGGAGTTCGATAAAAGTACAGGGGAAATATTAGATACAGGTAAAAAGCTGTTCTTAGATGAAGAAAGGATAAAACAAGAGGAACAACTGGATGGGTATTATGCAATAGTATCAAGCGAGCTTGATGAGACTGACGACCGTATTATTGAAATATACAGGGGACTTTGGAGAATAGAAGAATCTTTCAAAATAACAAAAAGCAACTTGGATGCAAGACCTATCTATCTTTCAAGAAGAGATCACATTAATGCACACTTTTTTATCTGCTTTATAGCTTTAATAATTGCAAGGATTGTTGAAATCCGGTTGAAAAACAAATACTCCATAGAAAAAATTCTTAATTCTTTACGCTCTGTATCTTGTAGCCACATGGATGCAAACCATTATCTTTTCGACTATGCAGATGAAGTAACAGATGATATAAATGAGATTTTCAACCTTAACATTGGGCAAAAAATTATGACTCTCGGTGAAATCAAAAAAATTTTTGGAATGGTTAAGAAACGCTGATTTAGTACTACAACTTATGGCAAAATGAAAATCCCTAAAACCTTTTATTTTAGAGGCTTTAGGGATACTTTTTTGTTTTTTACTTCCGAAAAAAAGATTATAGCACTATGAAACGTTGGAAGTCATTTGTCAAATGTAACAAAAATCACGGCTGATTTATCGACAAAAATGTTCAAGAATCAATTCCTTTGTTTTGGTTTCATTCCAAATAAAATACCATGTGTTGTTTTTATAGGCGGAATCGCCGGGCAGCGTAAAAGCAAGGATATTCGTTTCTTCGGAAGCACATTGAGTAATACGATTGTCTGAAACTCTTTAAATAAAATGATTTCAGGCATA
>JBLNDG010000183.1:0-15761 GCA_050261415.1 Caulobacteraceae bacterium
TATTCGTTTATCAAGGTTCATTTCGTCAATATGTATTTACTTTTGTCAGTCTCTCAAAGTTATTTTATCCCAATAATTAACATTTAGCTGGTTTTCCAGTTACTTTTCGAGAATATTCAAAAACATTGCAAAACAGTATAATCAGTATATTTCCCAAATATGCGTCAGCGTTTTATCACTCTAAAATAATAGTTAAGCGCCGGACATGGACCATAGCACATACTTCTGGTGCATTTACCCATATCGCATATGGGTTTGTATTTTTCATTGAACTGGCGAGCTAAATTCATCAGTGCTTTTATCATGCTGTTATAATCCGGATAATCAAAAACATTTCTAATAGTCATGTCCTCAATGCCCTCAAATGCAAAGCACCAGTGTACATGCATATCCGGGCATATGTCCGCATTGGGTTCGGGTAGACCGCACTGGAACCTCAATTGGTAGCCAATCTCATTTAATTTTTGGTATAATTCATCGGATACCATACACCCATTAATTGGACATTCACTGGAAAGATGTAAATGGGGGTTAATCTCCTTACACTTTCTGACAACCTCATAAACCTTGTTCATGTAATCGTCTGAAAAGTCCTTCTGGAACTCATTACCGAATCGATAACCAGGGCAAGATGATGCCAAGCGCAGATTATAAATTTTGTCCTTGCCTTTTTTAATAATATCATAAAGGAAACTAAAATCTTTGTCCGGATGTGTCACAGTCGCAGAAACATTATAATAAAAACCTGTTATTGGTACATTGTTTAAAAAGTCCAGATTGCGTAAAATTGTTTGCTGACCACTTACATTATTGCCCTCGTCAAATTGATCGATATTTGCAAACAAGATCACCTGCTTTGCAATAAGCTCTTTGAGCAGGTAGACGTCACAATTCAGATTTGTCAATACTGATTTGACTATTCTTTGATCATAGTTAGTTATTATATCAAGTATATCAAGAAGCTTGGGATGCAAAGTAGGTTCCCCGCCAAGCAAGAAAACGGTAGGTATTTTACCGTCATCCCAATTCTTCCACTCTAGCAGTCTTCTTATATCATCAAGGCTCATCATTTGAGTATGACCGTCTTTCCATTCGCCTTCAAAGCAATAGGGGCATCTCTGGTTACATTTATTTATGATAATCAATGACATCCTGGAAAAAAATCTCTCATCCATTGTAGTTCCTCCAACTCCAACAGAACATGACTTATTCGAAATCAAATTTACTCTCTAAACTTTCTTCATCGAATAATTTCCTTATGGTCTTCCTATGCTCCTTCCTTTTAACAAGCCTGGTAAATTCATCATAGCTTTTATAGAAATTCAATGCTTGAGCATTTAATTTATCCGCTTCCTTCGGGTTCATACACTTAAGTGCGTATTTTTCACAATACCCGCATTCATCACACATTTCAGTACAAAAATTCGGGTTATCATAAAATTTTGCTATAAATCCGTCTAATTTTTTGTTATCGATATAGGGCTGGAAAGCATTATATGGTGAAAATATAGTAATCAGATCTAAAAGGTTTCCGTTGAAATCCTCTTTACAATAACATTCCAAAGTTTTTATGACGTCTCCCTGCAACACATTCTGGCGCCCTTGTATTTTAAAAAATCTTACTCCGCTTTCATAATAAAAATTAATATCTTCAGGTCTTACCCAGTTAAGTTTTATAAAATTTACTATTTTCCCCGCCTTTTGCATTGAACATCTGTTAAAATAATAATCCTTTACACACTGGGACGCATTTTGTGTCGTACAGTGAGCTTCGTGATTATAGTGAAACATTTTGTATGCACAATTTTTATAACATACGTTATTAACAATCATCTCAACTGTATCGCCACAGACCTTACATATATTTCTAATCTTTTTGAAATCCCTGGTTATATCGGGGTCAATTACAATCCTGTCAACATCAAGCATTTTGTAAAACGCTGCCTTACCAGGCGAGTTTATTTCACAAATTGCTGATGCTTTCAGTTTGAATTTATGGCTTGAATGTTTCACCAGTTCAACCAGAGAGGGTGATGTAAGTGTAAGCCAGCTTACCCCAATACTATTCAAACTGTCCAGCAGACCAATAATTTCTTCGATTCCATATTCTGAGAATTCCATATTTCCAAAGCATGAGGGATTGAGGGTATAATTAAATTCAATGCCTTTTTTTATGGAGTATTCAACATAATATTCCAGATGCCGAAAATCAACTTCCGGCAGAACATTCGTTACCCTTCCTGAACTCAACACAGTTCCTGTTGTTACTTGCCCGTATGTTTCCACTACCTTTGACGAAGAAAATTTTTGGTTTAGCTCATAAAGCGCATCTATTGTTTCTATCTTAAAATCTGCAGGGACGCTAAAGTATTTCATCGAAATTAACCTCATAAAATTTATTCAAGTATTCTCTATTCTTTCTTATCCAATATACGGTTTCTTGTTTTTCTTCAGCAGTAAGATTGATTTCCTGCACTTTATAAAATGTATTCCCTTGAATATAAGAATTAATTACTGAGTCCAGAATTGCAGCATAATCCTTTGCCAGCCTTTCAATTTCGGCCGTTCCGAATAGGTTGGGGTTATATGTAAAGTCAAGAATAATATTATCGAATGTCCTTATTCCCAGGACCAGGTTCATGTTTGTCTTATAGGATCTTGAAACCAGACTTATATTTAGAATATCATTTTTTTCATAAAGCAATTTGTCCAGAGAGTAATTCTGAATAACAACGATAGTATCGAAAATCACGCTATTATACGAATTGCCACTATAGGTAATTATATCCGTCAAAGGGGTATGGCAATATTCGCTCAATTCTATAAGGTTTTTGCCGGTAGTATCAAGTATATCAAAAACATTCTTTTCTGGATGCACTTCTATTCGAAAAGGTACGGTATTAATAAACAGTCCAACTATTTTTTCTATACCTATAATATCCTTTGTTCTCCCCGATACTGTTATTCCAAAAACCACATTCCTGATATTATAATGTTTATATAGCAGGATAGCCCAAACGGAATAAAAAATGGCTGCAGTTGTTATTTGTAATCTTTTCCCTAAATCCATCATTTTCTTTTTCAGATTCCCATTAAGCACATATTCAAAATAACTCTCTGCGTTGGCATTTTTATAACTTTTGTACCTGGCCGCATAAATAGTTTCTGAGTTATTTTTTTTAAAAAATGACCTCCAGTATATTTCATCTTCGGTCTTAGGTCTATTATTTCTCCACTTAATAAATTCTTTATATTTTGTTTTTAATACTATGTTCGCATCTCTACCGTTATAAAGACTAATGTATGCCTCAAGAAACTCCTTCAGCATAACCACATTACTCCAACCGTCCATTATTATATGGTGGTTGCTGATGACCATTTCGTAATTGTTATTCGAGAATTTAAATAAAGATATATTTAGCGGGCACCGGATTAAGTCAACTTTTTCCTTCCTGATTTTCTTTTTCAAATTACTGTATATGTCAAAGCTCTGTTTGTTAGTTTTATTTGATAAATCATACATATCAATTGGGACATCATGTTTTTTCAAAACTATTTGTATAGGTTTTTGCAGACCTTGCCACCTGAAAACCGTTCTTAACATTTCATTTGTTTGAAAAACAACGCCCCATGCTCTTGAAAATAGTTCAATATCAAACTTGCCCTGAATTTTATAGCATGCTTGTTCGAAAAATTGCTCATCTTCCGGATTAAGAACATACTGGCACAGCATACTCTCCTGCATCGGTGTAAGTTCGTAAATATCTTCTACAATTTGTCTGTCCAGTTTATCATTATTTTGCATATAATCTCACCTAACATTGCTGAAAATATTACCAGTCAAATAATTACCTTTGCAGTTCTTCAAGAATATACGAAAAATCATTTTGTGTTCCTGTATCGTTCAATATTCGTGTAATTCGCCTTATACGTTCTTCTACCGGTACCTTTTTTGTATGGAAAACCGAACATAGCATTTCAAGTGCCTCTCTCATCTGTTCAAAAGTTGGTTCCTGATCTTTTTCTTCCAGCTCCTGCTGCATCTTTTCTATTTTTTCATAAGGCTCCTCAACCCCTTTACGGTATTCTTCATTATCCCAGTTATTGTTTCGGGTACAAACTGCATTAGCCAGACATTTTGTAATAACAGTTGAGCGCTGCACCTTCCTTTTTGCTTCATTATCTTTGTCTTTTAACTCGGGCTTTAATTGCTCCAATATTACCTGTCTATCATTTTTTTGTCCAAAAGACATTGCTATCATATTTTTGTTGTTAATCTGGGTTAGATTGGCTAATATCGCCTGTGGTCCTATTTCAATTATCTTCTCTATATAATGATCCTCCATGAAATCCAGAGTCGCTTTCCATTGGACAGGCTGAGTCATTTGCAGCACTAAGTTCCTGATAATAGTTTCCGGATCTGTGCTGGGCAATGCAGTTACATTCTGAATAATTGGCCATCTGGCAGGTCTGAATTGATACTTTGTGAATTCTTTCTTAAGCTTGTTGGCTGCATTATTCATCAAAGGACTATGGAACGGGGGACTTATCAGCAAGGGTGTAATTTGTGCACCCATTTCCGCTACCTTATCCTCAACTCTGATAACAGCTTGTTTTGAGCCCGATATTACCACCTGGTCATCGGAATTGTAACATCCTATGGTTACCTCTTGTCCCTCTTGAGATGCCTTCTGGCATTCAGATTCTACAATATTCTTATAAATTCCATTGACTACAGTCATAGTCCCAAATTCTGCTTCTATGCCTGCATAGACGCTTCTTTGCCTTACAAGCCTTAACGCATCTGAAAAGCTTATTACCTCGCTGCAAACCAGCGCCGAATACTCTCCCAGGCTATGTCCCGCCACAAACGCGGGCTCAATGCCTATTTCATTCATATACACTCTAAATGCAGCCACACTCGCCGTAAGTATTGCCACAAATACGTTCTCAATCTTATTTAACTCTATTGTACTGCCTTCGAAGCAAATTTTTCTTAAATCAAACCCAAGTACACTATTGGCTTCCTCAAATATTTGCCTGGTATAGGAATACTCATCATAGAGTGTTCTTGCCATTCCAACAAACTGAGAACCTTGTCCGGGAAAAACTAATGCAATATTATTCACTATAGATACACCTCAGTACATCTCATCTTGACAACCATGGTTTTCATGTTATGCAAAATATCTTTTTAAGTGTAACCTTATAATCTGGACACATCTCTACCCATATACATCATATAATCCAGTATTGACATATATGGTACAAATTCTTTACTCCACATCTGAGGATACTCTTTACACTTATACTCCTGAAACACAACCTTTATGTCCTGGAACCTTTCCACATCCATATATACCTTTGCGCCATCCCCTGACAGGAATGTATCTCCACCTAACTGACGAACGAGGTATATTATCCTGTCTATTCGGTCTGTAGGTTTGTCCGGAAAGTCGCTGCTCCTGTGTGTTTCCCTGTTTATACCAAAGTACTTCAGTATTTGCATCATGCATTCAATATTAAGGTCAATTAAACGTGAATATTCCTTATTTAGTATCTCATTAACAAGATCTATAACTTCCCGATAGTATTTAGCCTTTCCATATGTATATTGTAAAGTTGATAAAAAGTAACCCTTCCAATCATTGTAATTACTCAGCATAATCTCCTGTAAATTCCTCATATATCTGGGTCTTTTTATTGGAACGGTAAACCACTTTACTCCATCCTTTGTAAGAATTCTATTTCTGTTTTGAAAGCCGCCATCCTCATACTGTACATCATCTAAAAAAACAAACACGTCGCAGCGTTTTATTTTTTCTATTATCCCGGTATAGGGAAAAAACATTGGCTGATGGATTGCTACAATCATGAAGTACTCCCCCCTGAATGACCTAACGATTTATCAAGGTAAATATACCAATACAATATTGCCTTTTGTACAGCCAGTAATGCTGGCAGTCTTCAAATCAAACACTGAACCTTTTAATGAAAAAGGCTTCGGCATATTCTGTAAAAACATCATATCCCCTGCTTTTTGCTCTATTATATATAGCGTCAATACTTACCTTATGTAATGCTCCTCTTTCTTGTGAACTGTAGGCTTCTAAAGCTTTCAGCTTTCTGGTAACCTCCTCCTTTGTTAGCTTAATAAACAGATTAGGTCTAAAGTCCACCTCATTTGTTACCTCATATTCTATGACACTGCCGCTGTAGAAATGAGGTCTGGTTGCAGACATAACACATTTGTTCAGTACCTCGTGATCCTGATTCGTAGACAATGCGGGTAAAAAGACCATACTCGGCTTAAATTCGGTGATTTGCTGCTCTATACCTTCTACAAGCACCGAACGGGGTATTTGGTCTAAATTGTTGTGATATTTATCTTCAAATAAAAAACACGTGTTCGCAGGATTAATGCCAAGACAGTTTAATGCTTCAAACGTCTCACGCATACGCTTGCTTCCGGTATACTTTTCATATTCACTTAAAAAACCATTATACTTTACAAAAGTTTCGCCAACCTTTGTAGCATACACTACCTTAACCATGCTCTTATTGGCAATAAATTTCTGGATAATTCCGCCGCATCCTATTGTTTCATCATCTTGATGCGGTGAGAAAACTAGTATCCTTTGATCAATCAAATTCATTTTATGCACCCTCTACGGAAATGACTAATAAGTGTCAGGCAAAGTTGAATTTATTGATAATGGAACCATCTCGTCAGCTAAATACCCTTTAACATACAAACATATTTGACCAGCTCGCCCAGTGTCTTAAAATATTCACCATTTAATGCATCATCATTGAATTCGATGCCAAATTCATCTTCAATTTCTACAAGGACTTTTATATAATCTATTGAACTAATTCCTATTTGAGATAAATCAGTGTTATCATCGATTCTGATAATGTCTGCCTTATCATCTGTTTCAATATTACTTAAAAGTATTTCTTTTACCTTATTATTGATTTCATTTTGCATTTAAATCATCCCTTCAAAATTCTCATAGAACAATTTACACTAATTATATGTTTTCACAAATGTATTCCCTGTATCTTGGCCCTAATCGCATTAAGCTAAAGATTAATCTATTCTGTTCATCTATAAAATTATTAAATAATCTTTGAAATCTCTCTGTAGCCTCCAGCTTAATTTTATCCGCCATGTTTCTATCCCATCCGCTTTCTGCCAAATCAACTATTTGCTTATACCATGATACATTTAGCTCACTAAAATCGGAAATAATGGAGTTTACCTCTTTTTCATGATCCAGAACAATTTTGTATGCCTTATCACATTGCAGTTTTTTTGAGAATTGCCTTTTATAGTGTTCAAGTATTACCATGTAGTCAGGGAAATGAGTTTTTCTTACTGCAACACCATTAGCTGCGTTAAACTCTTGAAGAAATTCAACGATGTCTCTTATTCTTTCATCAATAAAGCGATATCTACGAAGCGCATCGTGTACTCCATCAATTAGCATTCCGTCTCTTTCGATTTTATTATAAAGAGGAGTACCTTTGTATGCACGATATGAATTTCTTATATAGTCGTAAACACTCGCTAGTTTGTATTTTTCTAAAAAGTCGATGTTTTTTCTGATATTTTCAAAGTTAGAGTATGGGTTAATATTAATAAATCCTATATCAAGTCCAATCCCCCATTTCCTAAATAACTCCACGACCATGAAATTATCATAAATAGTAGCATTTTTACCATACAATTTCAGATCAAATTCATTTGCTGCTTCAATGCCTACGTATATACCACCTAACCCTGAGTTCTTTAACATACTAAGAAGTTCATCGGTTGCGTGTCTTTGAAATTCCGCACGAACTTCAACTGTGTATGTAATAACAAGATTACGCTTAATTATCTCGGATGCAATTTCCCACATTCTGTCAAAGTTAAACCCGGGATCCTCAAAGCTTGCATCTATAAAATGATATATTCTGGCATTATAAGTGTTAGTTACATATTCAATTTCATCAACTACATTTTTGGGACTCCTTCCCTTCCATTTTTTCCAGAATCTATGCGTATAGCAAAAACTACATCTCCCTGTACATCCTCGAGAAGTTGATATTGAAAAAAATGGCAATTTATTTTCTACCCCTATATCCCTGGCCGGGAAAGGAAGATCATCCATGTTTTCTATAAGCTCCTGAGAACCATTTTCAATGATCTCACCTTTTGCATTACGATATATCAAACCCTTAATATCTCCTACGTCTTTACCCTCTTCTAAACTTGTGATAAGCTGCGACCAAACAATCTCTCCTTCATTTTTTATTACAAAATCAATCATACTCTCTTTTTCCATCATGTCTTTTCCTTCTGCTGAAGGAAGATATCCACCAAGGCATATTAATATATTTGGAAACATTTCACGAAGCCTGGCACAAACTCTATAAACCATATCCTTTGATATATCGTACACCGGAAAGCCTACAATATCTGGTCCAAACTCACTTATCCGTTGAAAATTAATCTCATGTTCATGTTTTGCCATTAACAATACTTCATTACCATTTTTCCGAGTAACCGATGCAATATAGCAAATACCCAGATCTTCGATTCTTGTGCACATTGAGTCGTTAAATAGCATAAGTAACAATACCTTAAGTTTTTTCAAAAAAGATCATCTCCTTATATATTTTTTAGACTTATTTAGTTCTTAACCAAATAAAAAATAGTAATAGTGAATATTTTAACCCTATCAAACAGCTCTGCTTTCAATAATACTCTCCGTTTTCCCGGCTTCCGGTTTGATAACCTTATCTGCAATCCCAAAGTAAATTATGAAATTTCACTAGCTATTCTGTCTGGCTAACATATTACTTTCTATATAATTTTCAATTTGCTTTATACCTGAAGAATCTACCCAGTCGATATTGCAATGTTCACATAAAGTGAACTTTTTCGGTTTTACAGCTATAGCATTTTCATCATATACATTACCCACTATCCCTAATCCTTCCATATCAACACAGCAGGAATTAATCCTCCCGTCCCATAGGACTACAACTACTTCTTCTTCGATAAAGGCTTTACATCCGTTTGGTCTTCCCATATATCCGGTAGGTCTATAATGAAGCGGATGTCTGCCGGAGGTACCTGCCCAATCCAAGTAAAAGTCATTCAATATGCCTGCTACAATATCCAGACCTCTGCAACTGCTGATGGCTTTCTCCGTACTGATGCTGTCATGGTTGGCTAAGATGATTTTAGATAATCCACACTCCTTTAGTCTAATTGCTTTTTCTCTGCTAAGCAAAGTCCCATTTGTGCTGAAGTATACATAATCAACATATTTTCTTGCGATCTTTATGATATCCTCAATCTGTGGATGAAGCAACGGTTCACCAAAGTTATGCAAGCATACCCATTTCTGGTTAAGCTTTTTTATAAGCTCCATACAGCGGATAAAAGTCTCTATGGACATCAAACCTTTTTCACGCCATGATTTAGGATGAGGACAATATATACATTTTAAATTACATAGGCATGACACTTCTATTTGATAAATATACCTCAAACCAATACTTCCTTTACAATTAGACTTGTTTCATACGGTTATAGCAATATAATAAATAGTAATTGATATCTATATTATTTTAAAATCGTCAAACATGTAATGCAGCCCCGTTTCATCAAACAACTGATTGAATCTGTCAATACGCTCTTCAATTGGGGTCTTTTTGGTTTTAAAAACTGATTTTAGCATTTCTGCCGCTTCATTTATATGCTCAAAATCCGGTACTTTATCTTCTTTCTCAAGCTCTTCTAAGTTTTTTTGCACCTTTCGATAAGGTTCAATTACTCCTTTTTTATATTCTTCATTATCCCAGTTACTGTTTTTTGTACACACTGCTATTGCAAGACTTCTTGCTATAAACCTGATCTTTGCCTCCTTTTCACTTAAACCCGATGCAGCGCTTGAAGAAAGTTTTTCTCTAATAATAGCTATATCCTCTTCTATATCAAATGAATAAGCAGATATGTCAGGTATATTTTTCTTAATCAAATTTTTTAAAACAAATCGAGGGCCAAATTCAATTGCAATATTAATACCTTTCTGGCAGGCATATTCCATAGACTTTATCCATTGTACCGGCTTCACTACTTGTAAAGATAAGTTTTCAACAATAGAATCCTTATCGCTATATGGCAATCCTGTGACATTTGAGATTACATTATATTTGAGATCCGTAAATGTATATTTTTTAAGTTCTTCTTTTAGTTTTATTGCTACACTCTCCATCAGGGGACAATGAAATGGCGCGCTTACTTTAAGTCGTGTGATTTTTGCGTCATTTTCACTTAACATTTTCTCAACCCGTTCTATAGCACTTGTATGACCTGAAATAACAATCTGCTCAGGAGAATTGTAATTTGATATAACCGCTATCTGCCCGTTTTCAGAACAGCTTTCACATATCTCTCTGATTATATCCACATCAACTCCTGAAACTGCAGTCATCGCTCCTTCTCCATTACTAATTGCTTCCTGCATCAATCTGCCTCTTTGGCGGACAATTTTTAAGGCATCTGCAAAATTAATGGCGCCTGAACAAGTTAAGGCTGTTATTTCTCCCAAGCTGTGACCCGCATATAATTGAGGTATATAATTTATTTCATTCATAAATACACGGAATGCCGCAATGCTTGTTGTTAATATTGCAGGCTGAGTATTTTCTGTCATAGTAAGTTTTTCCATGCTGCCCTCAAAACATAATTTTTTTAAATCGAATCCTAAAACTTCATTTGCTTCATCAAAGGTATGTTTTGCAACTTCAAAACGATCTGCTAAATTTTTTCCCATACCAACATATTGCGATCCCTGACCAGGAAATAAGCAAAGCAGTTTAAACAACTCTTGTCATCCTTTCGTTATAAATTTGACTTTACGGCTTGTCCACAAATCCTCTTCATGGACGCTTGTTACCGTAAAGACCATTTTAATGAGACAAGAAATCCTCTATTTTGATCGTTACTAAGATTAATAGGATCTGAAAGTATTCGTTGCAATCAATATCTCATGCATTTGCGTTGTGCCCTCAATGATTTCATTTATTCTGGCATCTCTATAGTATCTTTCAATATCATGTTCCCCAATGCATCCATTTGCGCCATGAATTTGCACTGTATAATTTGCTACAAGATTTACCATTTTTGAAGCAAAATATTTTGCATTCCATGTTTCCATTATCGACTCAGGATCTGCGCTATTTCTTAGTAAACCTGCATGATAACACAATAGTCTTGCTGCCTTGATGTTTACAACCATTTCCGTTATCATCTGCTGAATTAATTGATGTTTCCTCAATGGCTCTCCAAACTGTTTTCTCTTTCTGGCATACTGCACACTCTTTTCCAGGCATATTTGTCCAAGCCCTACACATCCCCATGCAATAGTATATCTTCCATAATCCAGGCTGGAAACCGCTACATGGGATAAACCTGTGCCTATTCGACCTATAATATTTTCCTCACGCAACTGACAATTGTTAAAATCAATATCAGCAATCATTGAAGCCCTGGCTCCAAGAAGTCCTCTCTTCGGTTTTATCGATAACCCCGGAGTATCCTTTTCTACTATAAATGCAGTAGGAACTCCTTCGCATTGAGCAAAAACTAAAAAGATATCTGCTATCTGTCCCATAGTCGTCCATCTTTTTGCACCATTTAGTATATAATGGCTATTTGATTTTACCGCTGTGCTTTTAATACTCTTGGCATCACTGCCAACCTCTGGCTCGGTTAAGCAAAAAGCACCGATGATTTCTCCTCTTGACATCATCGGAAGCCAATAGTCTCTTTGTTCTTGCGTTCCCCATCTAAGAATTGCCAAGGCTACCATCCCATGCACTGTCAGCAAGCTTCTCACTGATGAGCATGCTCGCCCGATCTCTTCATTAAGTATACCTATAGTAATCTGGTCTATCCCCATTCCATTATATTCCTTGGGCAGCATAGAACCAAGATACCCTTTTTGTGCAAGCATTGCTATTACTTCATCAGAAATGCGTTCTTCCCTGTCAAACTTACCGGCATACGGGCTTATCACATCTTCTGCGAAAGACCTGAATTCTTTTCTATATTTTTGAGATTCCAAATCAATTTTCATATGTCTAGTCTCCCTTAACCCATAAAATTTCATTTATATCTCCATAATTTGCATATTTATCTGAATTATTGAGCTTTTAAGCCGAGATTTTGCTTTCAACAAAGCTAACAATTGAGTTAACAGTCCTGAAATTATTCAAATCCAAATCCTTGTTTTCAATCCGCATTTTAAATTCAGATTCCAAAAACATTACAAGCTGCATAGAAAACAATGAATTTACAAATCCCAGTGAAAATATATCATCATCATCTTTAATTTCATAATTGCGAAAAAATCTGGATAAAAACTTTTTTATTATTTCCTTTTTATCTTCCATATTATGTCTCCTTATAGTAGTTTAAATAAGGTATGAGCAAACGTTCTTCCGGTTAATCTAATGGACTTATATATTCCTAAATCTGTCAACTCAATTGTAAGAATAAAACCCCTCTTGCGTTTTTCTCCCCAGTTTTCCCGCATGTACCATCTTTCTTAATAAGGGGCAACACCTGTACTTTGAATCCTGATAGCTCTCATACAAAATATCCAGAGAATTAACAACAGTATCTATACCTATAAGATCAGCGGTTTCTAAAGGCCCCATTTTATGTCCATAGCATTTTTTAAATATTTCATCCACATCTTTTGGGCTAGCCACCTGCTCTTGAACAATAAAAGCAGCCTCATTCATAAGCAGGTGTGAAATCCTGTTTGACACAAAACCAGGATAATCATTTACAAGTATGCTTTCCTTGCCAATCGAAGCCAAAAGGCGTTTTACCTTTTCAACTGTATCATCAGAAGTATGATACCCTCTTATTATCTCAACAGCGGAAATAAGAAATACCGGATTCATAAAATGCGTTCCAATTACATTAAGCGGCCTTTTTGTCCATGCCGCGATTTGTGTGATTGAAATACAGGAAGTATTAGCAGCAAATATACAACTATCTTTGCATACCTTATCTATTTTTTTATATACATCTTGCTTTACAGCAATTTTTTCTGTTACATTTTCTATAACATAATCACAATCACTAAGTATTTCATAGCAATAAGAAAACTTGATTCTTTTAATTATTTCATCCGGATTGTATGATTTTTGATTCCCATTAAAAAGACCTGCAAACCGTATATTATTATATATTTCTTGCTTAGCCTCCACCAAAACATCATCATTTATATCAATAAGTATTACTTGATAGCCCGCTTGAGCAAAGACATGCGAAACACCCTTGCCCATAACACCAGCACCTACAACTCCGATAACCTCCATAATACACACCTCTCTCGTTTTTAAAAACAAAGCTATGCCAGTTTTATTTCGTTAACCAAGCCCTATATAGCGTTATTCTATTACCTTTATTTCTACATACTCAGGCATTGGTTGGATTTGAGAAAGGTCGTTCTCAAAAACCACAAAATTACCGTTTTTCTCAACCTCTTTAAATCCTGCAAATTTATATGTAATATACATCAACCTGTTCCGGTCGGTGGACACAAACTCCGCACGAAGGGTAACGCCCTGCTTTTTGGCAAGTCGCATGATATGGTTAAGCATGATGGAGCCTACACCTCTTGATATAACACGGCAGGACATAAGCAGAAGTTTTAGTATCCAGACATCTTTCTGAAGCTCAATCAACGCTAGTCCGATGTGCCCATAAGTCCCATATTTGTCATCCAGACTGGCAATCAACAATTTATGCTTGTCGGATTTGCGCAGTTCGTCAAGCTCCTTATAGGAATAGGTATATCCTGTTGCATTCAACTGATGTGTCCGCACCGTCAGTTCTTCAGTACGATGCAGATCATCATCACGTACAGGTGCGATAGTAAGCACCATATCCAATGAAGCCAGAAATTCCTCATGTGGTCCTTCAAAAGCTTCTTCCGCCTTCTTCCTCTGTATGTCATTCTGATACAATTGCCTCCTGATTTTGGAATCAGCGGTTATAAACTGTGGGGTCATTTCCTGCATATCGGGAATTCGGGCAATATCATCTGCATCAATACACAAAACTTGAGGAAGTACATGCCTTACTTCATTTCTCTCAAACTCCTGGTCATCGACAAACGCCAAAGTATCTATGCCTATGTTTAAGGATTTTGCTATATTCAGTATAGAAGAGGATTTTGAATTCCAATTTATTTGCGGATAAAGGAAATATTCCTCTAGACCGAATTCTTTCAACTTATTTATTGCGGCATTGTACTCATTTTTACTTGCAATAGATTGGAGTATCCCCCTACTATCCAGCACCTTTATTATTTCGGTTATTCCTTCACGCAATGCGACATTTTCATCCTCAAGCAAAACACCATTCCACACGGTATTATCCAAGTCCCAGACAACACACTTTATTTTCCTTCCGCCATTTTCACTTCCGGCCATTTAATCCCCCCTGTATAATTGTTCCTGTACACAGCCATAAGGCTCGTGGGCAAGTAAATGTGTTTTTTAGGAACGCATTTATCGAATTAAGTCCAAAAGTCTCTGATTAACAATACTTACTACTGCACTAAGACAACTATTTATAAAGAAATGACCTCCATCGAATTCATAAAAGTAGCACTTATTGTTTGTAAACGTACTCCATTTGCTTATGTTTGCTCCTTTTGTCAATTTGTCCCGGGTTCCTGTCAGTACGGATATACTGCAACATATTTTGCTTTTCTTTTCTGTATATTCGTATGTCTCAATCATCTTATAATCAGCCCGTAAAATAGGCAAAAAGACATCTTTCAAAATCTTATTCTTTAAAAATTCTTCTGCCATGCCTCCTAAACTATAAACCTCTCGAATGAATTCATTGTCAGGCAGCAGGTGACTGTATTTCTTACCTGAATCATCACCCGGAGCAGCTCTTCCGGAAAAGAATACATGCTTTGCACTCTGATGATTGGATTCCATTATTTTATAATATAATTCAAACGCTAAATAACATCCCATACTATGACCAAAAATAGCATAAGGCTTATCGTCTAAATCATTTTTAATAAGTTCATATATATCATTAACGGCATCATTCATATCATTATACAGAGGAACATTCATTCTTCTGCCTCTACCGGAAAGCTCTATAGGATATATTTCAATGTTAGTATCTAAATATTTTTTCCACACAAAATAAACTGAAGCAGACCCACCTGCATAAGGAATACAAAAGAGTCTTATCCCTGTGTTCATAAATACCTCGGTCTTTCTTGATTCAATATTACAACGACATCATAATAATTAGTTCAATTAAAAAGACTATCAAGTTCATCCTGAGTGATATCGACTGTAGTAAAGTCGGAAGGTGTAAAATAAATTTGTCCATTTTTCTCAATATCATGTAATAACCTTTCAATAAAGTAAACTAATTTATCGATAAGATTTTCTATAATTTCAGCCTCAAATATATCTTTACTGTATGTTAAACTTATCTTCATTACTTGGTTTACAGATAATATGTTTATTTCAATAGGATTTGTCATATGATTTTCCAACCCAAAATCATTACCTGTAAATTCATCGGCATACTCAAATATTTCATTATTAAACATTGAACTATAATCTCCAAGATAATTTAATTTAATTATGCCTGATTCATATGCCATTTTGCTTTCGCAACAGGAAGAAATATTTCTCGGACTATA
>JBLNDG010000184.1:0-5615 GCA_050261415.1 Caulobacteraceae bacterium
AAAAATGTTGCCTTATAAGGCAGTGATTTCAACGTATCTAAAAAAATGGAAAAGATTTGCTTGGAATATCTGGAAGAAGAATTTGCCGCTTAAAGTGCGGCGTTAGCCGCTTTTTTTATAAAAATTGCAGAAATTATTAAAATTATTATTGACAGGCATAAATATACAGCATATATTATATATATGCATTAAATAGATATAACTTGTGTATAAAAATGCATAACTAAATATCGTCAATTGGGGGGTGATTAAGCTGGAATCAATAAAGATGAAATATGGAAGAACGGAAGTGAATGTTCGGCCTAAGATTGATAATTTCCTTGGGCTGGTGCAGAGCAAGGGCCCGAGAGACGCAAAGACGGAAAATGAGGTTATACTGGAGGCACTTGAGAACCCTATAGGAAGCCGGAAGCTGGGGGATATTGTCAAGCCGGGCGAGACTGTATGCATTATAATTTCCGACATTACACGTCTATGGCAGAAAATGAACTTTTATTTACCTTATATAGTGAAAGAATTAAATGAAGCAGGGATTGAAGATGACCATATTACTTTTCTTTGTGCAACCGGCTCTCACAGATCCCAGACAGAAGAAGAGCACAGGCTGCTTCTTGGTGAACAGCTGGCTCATAGGTTCAATGTAAAGGATCACAATTGCAGGGATAAAGACAGCTTAACATATTTAGGAACTACGAGTTATGGAACTCCTGTAATTGTCAATAAAACGGCAATAGAAAGCGATCATGTAATCCTGACCGGGGCTATAGTGTTTCATGATTTGGCAGGCTGGGGAGGAGGAAAAAAGTCCATTCTTCCGGGAATAAGTGCCTTTGAGAGCATTATGGCAAACCATGCGTTGTCACTGAACCCAAACATGGGGGATGGGCTCAATCCCCTTGTAAGATGCGGAAATGCTGACACAAATCCTATTCACAAAGATATGCTCGAGGCAGCGGCCTTTGTTAAGCCCAGCTTCCTATTCAATGTAATCATTGATGAGCAGGGAAACATTGCAAAAGCTGTAGCCGGCGATTACATCAAAGCCCATGAAGCAGGGCGGCAGTATGTGGATGAATCTGACAGCGCTTACATAGAAGAAAAAGCCGATCTGGTTGTGGCTTCTGCAGGCGGTTACCCGAAAGATATTGATTTGTACCAGGCATCAAAGGCTTTGATAAACGCAAAGGAGGCAGTAAAGAAAGGCGGCGTTATCATCCTTCTGGCAGAATGCATCGAGGGATTTGGCGGTGAAGAGGTGCAAATGATTATGGAAGAGTTCAGCGATAATGACAGCAGAGAGAAAGCTGTTAGAGAAAGCTTTACAGTAGCAAAATATACTGGATACCTGATTACAGTAATTGCTGAACATTACAATGTAATCCTTGTATCTTCCTTGGAACAGAAGCAGTTGAAGAATTCAGGCGTTCGAACGGCAGCCAATCTTGAGGAAGCTCTGAATATAGCGACACAAATAAAAGGCAACCGCATGTCGGCTTATTTTATACCTTGCGGAGCCAATACACTTCCAAGATTGCCGCTTTAATATGCATATGCGATTATAAATATGCATGTATGATAAGTATTAATATTCAAAAAATTCATACGGCGTTTTGGAACCAATACCAAAATGGCCCAATAAGGAGGAAACTAAAAATGATAAAAAATTATATAAAGAAAACTGTTTCAATATTGCTTGCTTTGGTTATGTTATTCGTACTTTCAGCATGCAGTGCAGCAAATGTAGCCACTAATGCAAATGCTGCTGAAGGACAAAAGTCCGTTGAAAAACAAAAGGTCGCCAGCAAAGTGGATGAAATAAAGAAAAAGGGTAAAATCGTACTTGGAACATCTGCTGACTACCCACCTTATGAATTCCACAAAGAAGTTAATGGCAAGGACAGCATCGTAGGTTTTGATATAGATATAGCAAAGGCCATAGCCGCAGATCTTGGAGTCGAGCTTGAAATAAAGGATATGAAGTTTGACGGTTTGCTTGCTGCACTGGTAGCTGATGATATAGACTTCATAATTGCCGGAATGGTACCAAAAGAAGAGAGAAAAAAGAGTGTGGACTTCTCTATCCCATATTACCAGGCAGAGCAGAAGATGCTTATAAAGGCTAGTGCTGCCGACAAGATCAAATCAATTGACGACCTTAACGGGTTGAAAATTGGGGCTCAAAAGTCAACAGTACAGGAAGACATAGCAAAAACAAAGATAAAAGCATCTGAAGTAAAATCCTTAAGCAAGATTACAGATCTGGTATTGGAATTAAAAAATGACAAAATAGATGGAATCGTTCTTGTAGCTCCCGTTGCTGAAGCTTATGCAAAGCAGAACCCTGACCTTGTAGTTCCGGATATTACTTTCGGCAAGGAAGATGGAGTTGCAGTGGCTGTTAACAAGGGCAAGACCGATCTGGTGGATGCAATAAATGCATCTCTTGACAAGCTGATAAAAGCCGGAACAATAGACAAATTCATAGGAGATGCAACCATATTGTCAGAACAGGAATAAAATGAAAGACTTTACTGGCCTGTCATTTTATTTAAATAATGGCAAATTACAGATTTATATTATTATGCGGGGGGTGTAAAGAGTGGACTTTTCATATTTACAGAAATACTATGGTTTCTTTGTAGACGGAACAGCAATAACCTTGCTCTTATCCCTCTTCGGCGTAACCTTCGGAGTGCTTGTCGGCGTGGTATTTGCTTTGATGAAGCTGTCAAAGAACCGGATATTGAAGGGCTTCTCCACTGCATATATCGAGGTTGTAAGAGGAACGCCGCTTTTAGTGCAGTTATATATAGTTTATTATGGACTGCCGAGGCTTATCGGGATGGATTTTTCGGACCTAACATTGGGTATTATTGCAATTTCGCTGAATAGTGCCGCATACGTGGCTGAAATAATCAGGGCAGGAATCCTGTCCATCGACAAAGGTCAGACGGAAGCGGCACGTTCGCTGGGAATGTCCCATAGGATGGCCATGACGAATATCATAATACCTCAGGCCATTAAAAATATCCTGCCGGCTTTGGGAAATGAGTTTATAGTTCTTGTAAAGGAATCGGCAATTGTGTCCATAATCGGAATCCATGATTTGATGTATAATACGGATACTGTAAGAGGCAATACCTTCAGACCGTTCTCTCCTTTAGTTGTTGCAGCGGCAATATACTTCACCATAACCTTTATACTTTCAAAGCTGCTGGGTTTGCTGGAAAGGAGGCTGAGAGCCGGTGATTCAAGTATCTGATCTTCAGAAAAAATTTGGTGATCTACAAGTACTAAACGGTATTAATGTCAAGATAGAGAAAGGTGAGGTTATGGTTATAATCGGCCCCAGCGGATCCGGGAAAAGCACCTTCCTGAGATGCCTCAATTTACTTGAAGAACCTACGGCCGGAGAGGTTATATTTGAAGGAACTTCTATTACTGACAAGAAGAATGATATAAACAAGCTGCGGGAAAAAATGGGCATGGTGTTCCAGCAGTTTAATCTGTTCCCGCACAAGACGGTTCTGGAAAATATAACTCTGGCTCCAAGGAAGGTAAAGAAACTGACTGAGAAAGCGGCTGACGAGATTGCTCTTGGTTTGCTGAAGAGGATAGGGCTGGAAGACAAGACCCATGTCTACCCAAACCAGCTGTCAGGGGGGCAGAAGCAAAGAATTGCAATAGCAAGGGCACTGGCTA
Source organism: Caulobacteraceae bacterium (assembly GCA_050261415.1). Classification (GTDB taxonomy): domain Bacteria; phylum Bacillota; class Clostridia; order Lutisporales; family Lutisporaceae; genus JBLNDG01. Next base: position 3,703 of record JBLNDG010000184.1, read on the forward strand.
TGTCTCCGGATGTAATGCTTTTTGACGAGCCTACCTCCGCCCTTGATCCTGAAATGGTGGGGGAGGTTCTGGATGTAATGAAGGAGCTTGCTGCGGAAGGAATGACAATGGTTGTAGTTACACATGAAATGGGCTTTGCCAAGGAAGTAGGCAGCAGGGTACTGTTCATGGATGAAGGAAGGATTGTAGAAGAGGGGAGTCCCGAAGAGGTCTTTAACAATCCCCAAAATCCGAGAACGAAAGATTTCCTTGGGAAAGTGCTGAGCTATTAATTTATTAAATTTTATCCGGATTGCAAGGAGGTGAAGCTATGAAGCATAAGTTCCTTTCAAAGAAATTCTGGAATACGGTATCTACACCCATGGCTGAAGCGGTTAATTTAGCCTACAGATACGATGATATCATAAATCTTAGCCTGGGAGACCCTGATCTGACAACTGATTCCGGAATTATCAATGAAGCTTTCAAGGATGCTCATAATGGGCATACCAGGTATACCGATTCTCAAGGTGATCCGGTACTGAGGGAAGAAATTGTCAAGTACTATGAAAAGGTTTACGGATACACGGTTTCTACGAAGGAAATTATGGCTGTTGTTGGTGCCTGCCACGGAATGTATCTTGTGCTTGAAGCAATTTTAGATGCCGGAGATGAAGTGATTGTACCTGAACCTTACTTTACTCCCTATGCACAGCAGGTACAGCTCGCCGGCGGAGTGCTGGTTCCTTTGGAAACCAGGGAAGAAGACGGCTTCAGATTTAGTATTGAAAGCTTAAAAGCGCTTATTACCAACAGGACAAAAGCAATTATAATAAATTCGCCCAATAATCCGACAGGTGCTTGTCTCGACCGGAAAATAATCGTGGCATTGGCAGAAGTAGCAATCGAGAAGGACCTGATTGTTATTTCGGATGATGTATATGACGCATTCAGCTTCGGAGAAGCATTTGCTCCAATAGCAACTGTAGCAGGGATGAGGGAACGGACCATTACATTAGGTAGTTTTTCAAAGGATTTTGCCATGACAGGCTGGCGTATAGGCTACGTTATGGCCTCTGACTATATTATAGACTGTATCCGGGATATCAATGAGGGGATATGCTTTTCTGCACCTTCCATATCCCAAAGGGCTGCAATTTATGCTCTGAGGATGCGGGAAACCATTCAGCCGTCTCTGATAGAGGAGTATAAGAAACGTATGTTTTATGCTTATGAGAGGATTAATCAAATTGATTGGATGTCTGCAGCTTCGCCTCAAGGCAGTTTTTACCTTTTCCCCAGCATAAAAAAGACAGGGATGAAATCAGCAGAGATAAGCAAAAAAATCTTAGAAGAAGCACATGTATTGGTCGTTCCGGGAAATGCCTTCGGAAAGAGCGGAGAAGGATATATAAGAATTGCCTGTACTGTAGGAATAGACAAATTATGTGAAGCTTTTGACAGAATTAAGAATATGAAACCGCTTTAGAATTTTATGGATTGAAAAATAGAAGCTCGCCTGAAACGGCGGGCTTTTTGCTGCTTGACATGCAACCAAAAGGTGTTATGTAATTACGATGTGAAACCACTTGGTTGCATATTATTTTATACGGAGATGATAGATTGAACGAAAAGATAAAAGGAATGCTGCCGGACATTGAGAGAACAATCACTATAGATGCTTCAATACAAAAAGTCTGGGCGGCAATAGCTACACCTGAAGGCTTGGCATCATGGCTAATGCAGAACACCTTTAAACCTGAGATGGGATATGAATTTACCTTCCAAGCCAAGCCAATGGGTGATTGGAACGGTGTTGTGCACTGCAAGGTTATGGAGTTAAACCCTCCTAAACGCCTTGGTTTTACATGGTGCGGCAATAATATGGAACAATATGTTTCTTTTGAACTAATAGAGTTGGAGGAAGAGAAGAC
>JBLNDG010000185.1:0-11346 GCA_050261415.1 Caulobacteraceae bacterium
CCTCGCAATATCTTTTCCCTACAAACTCACGCTGCTCCCCTCCTTATAATTAAAATAATATTCCACATATGATATATTCTACCAATAATTACATAATCCTTTCTGAAAAATCTAATTATGACACTAAATTTTACTGTCCCATACCACTTGAATATTAAGCAAATCGATGGCTAATGATGGACATGCGTATCGGCTTCTGTTAAAATGTCTGTGTATTCATACTCCTTGGCGTGCGGGGAACAAACCGTTACAGGGTGCAGCAGGAGCTTAAAACCTCCTGAAGTATTCATCCTTATAGTCATATTCACATTCCATTGCTTCATCTATCTCCTGCAGGAGCCTTTCCTTATCCTGCGGAAGGGTTCCCGCCAGGGAATAATAATTGGATGCGTGATTGCTCCTGAATACACATCCGCTCACATTCAGATTCTCAACCAGCAGCCTTGTTTCCTGCATTACCTCTGCAGGAGCAAGAAGCTTCAATTCACCGGTTCCGACCTGGTATTCCATTTCTGTTCCCGGTTCCACCATCAGGGTAAGCAGCCCAAGGTATTGAGGGTCTATCGCACTTATAACCCTGGCAGAATCCAGAGCATGCTCCTTCCATTTATCCTTACCGCCCAACCCTGAGATTACTGTTATGGAAAGCTTAATGCCGGATTCTTTTATTTTCCTGCCTGCTTCAACCATTTCCAGGGACGTGACACCCTTCTTTACTTTTTCCAGTATTTCTGCGATATCCCTGATTCTGAACCTCTTATCCTTGTACATGCTGCAAAAAGTGCAGCGGTTATGGGAACAGCCGATAGTAGCTTGTATTATCAGGCTGTAGGCTTCACTCGGAGGTCTGTATATGCTGCCCTCGTATCTCATTCTATCTCTCCCGTCTATATGTTTGCTTTGGTAATTATTATATCAAAAATTGTCTCAAAAAAAATCAAAACCGGGTCGCAGGATGACTCGGTGTATCATTTGTATATCAGCTTTTATGCTTGCTCCGGTATAATGCTCCCGCAGAAATTAAAAGCTTCACAATCATCATAGGGTATGCCGCCGATGCTTTCGATAGCCGTACGGGAATCAGGCAGAATGGATTCAATTATTTTTTTGCTTCTCATTACGGTAAACATATCATTTGTATGTAAAACAGCTTTATAAAACCCATTACCGGATGCCCTTGATATTTCAACTCCTATGTTCAGATAATCAAATCTGTCCCTGATTGTCTGCCCCGCACTTTCCATCAATGCTTCCGGTACCAGAATGCTTATGATTGATTCGTCGCTGCTGTATTCTACCGTCTCTTCCTTGTTTTTACTGCTAAAAATCATATTACACCTCCCTTAAAAAATATATTAACAATTATACATTAAAATCATTACAAAATTGTTAAGATATTGTTTAAATTCTGTTACAATTTACAAAACATGGAAAATGAGATAGCTTCCTATCTCATCCCTCACATTTCCTGCATTCTTCCCTCAGGAGCACTTCCCCGTGAAAGGTAATCGCCGCATTGGTCAGCAGCACTGACTTTCTGCCATCTGCAGCTTTTATTATAAACGCATCCCTGATAAGTTCCTTTCTAAGCATTGCTTCTATTATCGTAACAAACTCTTCCATTGTTGCTTCTATTTCCCTGGACTCAGGTATGTCACCCTCCTTTATCCTTTTCAGTATCTTGCAGATTACATCACAGATCACGAGGTTTTTATCCACATAAAACACCTCCTTGTTTATAATTCCGCAAAATTTTCAGTCTTCCTTATCAATATTATCGGCAGAAATGAATAAAAATAGAGCTTTAGGCTCTGGAATTTGATGGTGACATAGCTTAAGAAAGCAGCCATGTATGGCTTGGTATACACATACTTGGCAATAACATGGCTGCTTTCTTAAGCAATTATATAAACGAATGGTATGTTGTATGCTGATAAGAGGGGCATGTTTTGGTACACATACCATTCGGTTTTCTTTTGGTTTATAGTAATTATTAGTTGCTTTCTGCAAGCTTTACAGATACTGTGTTTGTCTTGTCGAGCTGGTCGTAAATTTCCACCTTTACTACGTCCCCGACCTTATGTTTCCTTACTATGGCAGTAAGGTCTTCAATAGTCAGCACTTTTTGTCCGTCAACTTTTGTTATTATATCACCCTTCTGTATACCAGCCCTGTCAGCGCCGCTGTAGGATACGACACCGGCTACATATACACCCTGGGGAATATTGTACCTCTGTGCATCCTCCTTGCTTATTGTAGCACCCTGTATACCAAGGTACGGCCTTGCTATCTTCTTGTTGGCTATAAGCTCCTGGATAATAGGTTTTGCTTCATTTATAGGAATTGAAAAGCCCATTCCCTCAACCTGGGTTTCAGCAAGCTTAAGTGTATTTATTCCGATTACCTGTCCCTGGCTGTTTACAAGGGCGCCTCCGCTGTTTCCGGGGTTTATTGCAGCATCTGTCTGGATAAGCTTCATCGTTCTGTCTTCGACGTTGATTTCCCTGTTAAGTCCGCTTATTATGCCTGCTGTTACCGAGCCTGCATACTCTGTACCCATAGGACTACCTATAGCTACTGCCAGTTCTCCTACTTCAAGCTTGGAGGAATCACCCAGCTCTGCGTATGGCAAGCCTTTTTCGTTTACCTGTATTACTGCAAGGTCTGTCGCCGGATCCTTGCCTATCAGTGTCGCCGGGAGTTCCTTGCCGGTGCTCAATACTACTGTTATGTTCTTGGCACCATCAACAACATGGTTGTTAGTTACAATGTGACCTTGATCATCTATTATAATTCCGGAGCCTGTGCCTGAGCCTTCAACTACGTCCCCGAAGAAGCTGACTGCTTGTGTTTTTAATTTGATTGCCACTATAGAAGGTGTAACCTTTTTTGCAATAGGAACAACCGGTGAAACTGTGCCGTTATATACTATTTTGGTATTATCAATACCTGCTGCATATACCTTGTTGGATTCATTTGACAAATTTGGCCAGAAATTATCCATACCGTATCCGAAGGCTGTTCCCAGAGCCAATCCGGCAGCCAGGACAAGTGCTACAAATTTCCTCGAAGTACCTTTGTGTTTCTTCTCAATTACCTCCCTGTAGAACCTTTCCTGTGTCCCGGTATCCATAGGAATCTCTTCCACAGGTATCTCCTCCATCGGAATTTCTTCTGCCACAGCTTCTTCTGAAAAAACATCTTCCTCTGGAGTTTTTTCTGTATGTTCATCTGTGCCGAAATCTATTTTGTTGTTTTCACTTAAAAAATCATCTTCATTAAAAAAATCGCTCATAAGTTTATCCTCCCTTTGTTTTAGCTTACATACTAAGCATAAAACAAAGTTTTGAATAAATTATGAACAAATTGTAAACATTACGCTTTTTCAGCCGTAAAAATAAATTTTACGCGGTCTTCTCCGCTCTCAGCCCATATTTTTTCGCCAAGTAAGCTTGTAATCTCCTTGACAATTGAAAGTCCAAGGCCGAAGCCGCTTCTAAATTCTCCTCTTGAGGTGTCGCCTTTGTGAAATCTCTCCCAGACTTTTTTCAGTTCTTCCGTATCTATCGTTGCTCCTGTATTCATCACTTCCAGTAGTACTTTACTGCCTTTGCAGCTGGTCCCAATTGCAATTTCCCTGCTTTCGGGCGTAAATTTTATGGCATTATCCAAAAGATTAGAAATTACCCTCTCAATTAAGTCCTGATCTGACAACACAAAGGTCTTTTCATCAAACAAGTGAAGGGTAACATCCAGCTTTTTTTCTGTTATTCTCTGTTCAAAGGAAATCAGCTTTCTTCTAATCACTTCATTAATCTCGAAAACGGCTTTTTTGACCTCTATTTTTCCCTGCTGGATATTATTTAGCTCCAGGAGTTCATTGGTTATCTTTATGAGTCTCTTGCTCTCATCCAGCACTATCTCCATATAGTGCCGCTGTTTATCCTCGGGAATGGTACCGTCCAATATGCCTTCTATAAAACCGCGGATTGAAGTCATAGGGGAACGAAGGTCATGGGATATGTTTGCTATAAGGTTCCTCCTGTTCTCTTCTATTCTCTCCAAAGACTCAGCCATATGGTTGAAGCTTTCAGCCAACTCTTCAATTTCATCGCGGGTATCTATTTTCAAACGTTTTTGAAACTCACCGCCGGCAATAACTTTCGCCGCTTCGCTTATCTCCTTTAGCGGATCGGAAATCCGCTTTATCTGTATATACAAAATTCCATAAGCTATTGCAATGGACAAAAGTATTGCCCATAATGTAAGCCTGTATATCTCCCTCAAGGTTTTCTGTATCTCCGCAAGAGATGCATGTACCAGTACACCGCCGGCAAAGCTGCCGTTGACAAGAACAGGATATCCAATAGAAAGGGAAGGTTCTCCAAGCATGTTGTCAAATTTTCCGCGCTCCTCCAGGCTATTCCCATGAGAAAGTGCATCGAGCTTAGCTGCATCGATTTTTTCACCTAACAAACGCGTTTCATTAGAACCTGATACAGCAATAATAATCCCTTTACTATTAACTACCCAGATATGGGCATTGAGGAATTTGTCCAATACCCGCAGATCATCAGCAAGTTTTCCCGAATCAGGGCTCCTGAGGTATAACACTGTCGCTGCCTCTTCGGCGACTGTCCTGCCCTGCTCATACAGAAGCTCCTTTCTGTTTTCTATAAAATACTGGTCAAATACCTTGAACAGCATAATGGCCAAAATTCCAAAACCTATTATAATTGCTATCCCGTAAGTTATAAAAAGTTTTTTTCGTATACTGTTTTTCATCATTTCACCTCGAACTTGTAACCGACTCCCCAAACAGTCTTTATCTCCCACCTGTCCTCTTCACCGCTGTATTTTTCCCTGAGCCTTTTAACATGCACATCTACCGTCCTTGTATCCCCCATAAAGTCATAGCCCCAAACCTTCTCCAAAAGCTGCTCCCTGGTAAAAACCTGGTTAGGATGGCTTGCAAGGAAATAGAACAATTCAAGCTCCTTTGGCGGAATTTCTGTCTTCTTGCCATGGAACGTGATGCTGTAATCACTTTTATTTATCACAAGGTTTGAATAAACAACTTCTTCTGTCGGAGCTTCCGTGCTGATAGTCCTCCTGAGCACAGCCTTTACCCTGGCAATAAGTTCCTTGGGCTCAAAAGGCTTTACAAGATAATCATCTGCACCCAGTTCAAGCCCCAGTACTTTGTCAAAGGTTTCACCTCTGGCTGTCAGCATTATTACCGGAATAGCACTTATCTTTCTTACCTGCTTGCAAACTTCATATCCGTTCATCTCCGGCAGCATTATATCAAGTACTATAAGGTCCGGCGTCCATGAATGAAATTCCTCAAGGGCACTTTTACCCGAATAGGCTGTCCTCACTTCATACTCCTCTTTTTCAAGATACAGCCTTATAAGTTCGGCAATATTGTAGTCATCGTCAACAACAAGTATCTTTCTTTTCATAACATCATCCCCGCCGATTAAAAAAGTCTTTTTTTAATAATACCTCATGAAATAGTAATAGACAAGATTAGTCTATCCAAACAGCCGTTCAGGCTATGGAAAAAGCAGGCCGCATCCGCACACCTGCTTTTCTGTACTAATTATTTCCTTGTCCCCGTACCCTTGCCGACCAATATAAATACACCGATCAGCACAAGTATTACAGGAAATATGATGCTGTAATTCAACCATGTAAGAATACTGCCGAATACCATCATTCCGAAGGATACAAAAGCTATGATGGTTAAAATTGAAATCGGTATTAAAAGTCCGGGCTGCCTGTTGCTGAACAAGTACAACTGGGCAAGTCCGATTGCAACCGATAGTATATAAACCGGCCAGGTGTATTCTGCAAAATGCCAACCTGTAAAGGTTTCAAAGAAGAACAGCAGCCCTATTGTTGTAAGTATGCCGCCAGGCACCAGTAATCCGGCGTTCCTGCCGCCCATGAAAAAGCTTGCTTCAAAGACCAGTCCGGGTATCAGTACAAACAAAGGCCAAAAGTATTCCATGCTGAAAAAGTTGAAATTGAAATATTGGTTCGAAAACAGCAGTGCTCCGATAACTATAAGTGCTGTCCCCAGATAAATATTGCGTCTGTCCATTTTATAACCTCCAAAATATAATAGCTTAACATCCCGATTTTGTCTTTCATATCTTTATACGGAATTACTCCATTAAAGTCTGCAAAAAGTGGCATTTTTTTATTATCCATTCATGGTCCCGCCGCATAAACTGATATGAGGAGGTGTATTCCATGTATGAAGAACTGCATACCCACAGCTATGAAGGCAAAACAACCAAGACATTAGGGCACCTTCATGAATTCTCCGGTGTCACTACAAAAAACCCTGATTTTTGCGGTCATGTCCATTATTTATCCGGTTATACCACCGAGGCTGACAAACATGCCCATTATTATTCAATTGTTACAAGTCCGGATATAGAGGTCGAAGAAGGCCACATACACTTCTATCAATGTATGACAACCATTGATGACAAGCACTATCATTTTGTGTACGGCTACACATCCGTTCATACAAATTACTAGATAAGAACAAGGGCAACGTTGACTGCTGCCCTTTTATACTGCTTTCCATCGCTATCAGCTCAAATATGTCCTGCTTCCAAAGCTTTTGGCAAACTCCATATATTTTTTCCTTAACGCGATATTGCTGCTGTCATTTTCTATAGACTCGAATTCCTTGTCCAGATGTTCCAATGTCTCCCTGGAAAGGCTTCTTTCCGCATGCCTGTATATCGCATTGTCTTCCTTGCCAATATGCTTTGCAAGCAACCGTTCATATCCTATTGCATTGGCAATGATGTCAGCCCTTGCATCCTGGTTTCCCTGCTCACATTCCTTCAGCGCCTTTTCCAGATCCATTATGTATGCTCTGCCAAAGTCGTGCTCCATGAGCATCCCTGCTATAGGACCGCTCACATCCCCGAGTCCGAGTTTATCCGCCATAACATTAAAAAGCCTGTCTTCTTCCTTCTTGTGGTGATACTTGTCGGCAAAGTTCCTTACAAAGTCAATAATGCTGTAGAATTTCTGAAACTCTACCTTCCCGCCATTAGCTATTGTAATGCATTGCCTTCTTATCTCAGCAAGAACCATTTTTATATATTTGTGTTCTTCAACCAAAATATCTATTGATTTCATCTGCTGCCCCTTCCTTTATTCTCCGGCACCGCTTCTGGATCTATAAACTCTTGTCTTTCCCTCGCCCTGTTCACATCATGCAAAGTAGGGTTATACTTTTTAGCTGTTTTATCCTTTTCTTTTTTACCTTTCATCCTTAACCACCTCACAACTATTTTTTGAAAAACAGCTCACATTATTCAGCAAAAATAATCCATGCCCTTGGTATTACCGTACTTTCTAACGTACAAAGCACTTGCATATTATTTAGTGAAAAAATAATTTGGAGGTAGAATCTGATGCTGTACGCCTTGTCCGATAAGCTCAAAAAAATCTCTACTGCCCGGGCAGTTCTAATGCTAGCCTTATTTTTTGCGGCAATGTTCATAATATTAAATGGCCAACCCTTTGGAATTGCAGAACTCAACGAACGTTTCTCCGACAGCACCGTACTGGATTCAAGAAGCAGCTATACTCCAGAAGAAGCATATAAGCATTTTGAAGCCCTCGGACAGGAGGGAAGATATTTCTATGCCCGCATTATACTGCTTCTGGATTTTGCATTTCCTTTATCTTATACACTATTCTTCGCATCAGGCATAACCTTCCTCTTCACAAGGCTCTTGCCGGAAAGGACCTCTCTGATGCGTATAAACCTTGTGCCCATCGCCACAGGGCTCGTTGATTATGTTGAGAACATACTGCTGCTTGGCATGGTCTTTACATACCCTAAGCAAGTCAATATTGTGGCTGTACTTGCCAACTATATGACCGTCGCCAAGAACTTTCTCATGTGGCTCAGTCTCATTCTCCTGCTGCTCGGATTTATTTTCTATATAGGAAAGGTAATGTTGACATCATTAAACAAGTGAAATCCTAAAGTCATACCCTGTATCAGGAAGCGCAAGCTTCCCCTTTTTTTGTGTAGCCGGACACATCAAAAGTGATATAATTGATATAAGCAATGTGATTATAAAGGATAGTAATTTTTGCCCCTTAATATACAGTAAAAAAGGAGGTAGCTCATGAAAAACGCCAATTTAAAAGAAGAAAGGTTTGCATTCTACAGATCGGGATGTCATTCCACAGATTTTATTTTTACCGGAAACGGAGTGACCTGGAGTAATAAGGATGTTGGGACGGGAAAATGGCCGCCCTTTGAAAGCTTTGATATGAAAGCCGATATGTTCGACAAACTGATACCTGTTATATGGCATTGCCTGAGCGAAGCGGATGCAAAAGACTGGAGCCATAGTAATGAAGTAGCATTCAGCTCCGGTGTAGAATATCAAAGGTATATGAAGCTTGAAGGAACTGTGGACGGCAGTAAAGCGGAAGCATGGATATGGGCTATGCAGGGGAAAGGACTGCCGCTTGATATAATTGTATGCGGAGATACTATTACAGCCTTTGTAATGACAGCCAGGGACCGCTGCAATGTTCTTGTAAAGCCGGGCTATGAAGCTTTGACACCCTTGAGGCTTTGGGATGACCCGCTCCTTTCCAAGGACGAGTATAATGTGAAGCATATAGGAACTCATTTTGTAAAAACCGGGGATGGAGCAAGCCTTGCTACCGATGTATGGCTCCCCTTGACTCCCGGTGACAGCAAAAAGTTCCCCTCTGTACTTATCAGAACCCCCTATGGAAGGTTCAGCAACTTGGAATTCTGGCTGAGGTTTGTCAGAAGGGGATATGCACTGGTGGTACAGGATGTACGGGGAAGGGATGACTCTGACGGTGAATGGATTCCATACAAGTATGATAAATCGGACGGTGATGAAACCCTGAACTGGATTGCAGCCCAGACTTGGTCTGACGGCAATGTCGGAATGACGGGCGCATCCTATCTCGGGAATGTGCAATGGGCTGCAGCAGCAAGTGGAAACCCTCACCTTAAGGCACTCTTTTCCATGGTTACTTCAGGCCCTGCATTTATAGATATAGAGAGAAGGGGAGGTATATACTCCTCAGGATCCCTGGCATGGGCGTTCATGATGGCCGATAGGCGGTCAAACAGAGAAGCGCTGAAACGCAGCGACTGGAACGAAGTAGCAGCTATAAGGCCGATAAGGGATATCCCGCAAAGAGCTTTGGGGAAGAACATACATTTCTGGGACGAATATATGAAGCATCCTGATAATGATGAATTCTGGCAAAGGGTTAACTGGTCCCTGGACTCCGATAAGATTGATGTTCCCTCAATAGTAGTCTCAGGCTGGTATGATGATAATGGAATGGGCTCTTCATCTGCCTGGGAAATGAACGAGAAAAACAAAAGAGCCAACCAAAAGCTGGTATTCGGGCCTTGGTACCACCAATTCAACAGTACCAGGGAAATACACGGCGTCAGGTTTGGCAACAATTCAATAAGATATGACCTCGATGTATTGTGCCTGAGATGGTTCGATAAATTCCTCAAGGGTATAGACAACGGAGTGGAAAAGGAACCTGCAGTGCAGTACTATCTCGTAGGCAGCAATGAATGGGCTGCTTCCCGGAAATGGACCCCTGAAAATGCATGCTATAAGAATATTTACCTTCACAGCAAAGGTAATGCAAGAACCAGCAGCGGGAACGGCGCATTGAAATCAGCCCCCGGAACAGCAGAACCCTATGACAGCTACGTTTTCAACCCGGAAGACCCTGCACCCTTCCTGATAGATGTATCGGAAAATGAAATGAATGTACCCGGCAACTATAAGGAAGTAGATATAAGGGAGGATGTTCTGGTTTATGATTCAGATGTTTTAACCGAAGCCGTATCAATCGCCGGAAACGTATATGCAGAAATATATGCGGCAAGCTCAGCCAAAGATACCGACTGGCTGGTAAGGCTGGAAGATGTTGATGCCGAAGGAAATCCCATACGCCTGACCGACGGCATATTAAGGGCACGTTACCGCAAATCCTTCGAAAAAGCAGAGCTTCTCGAGCCAGGCAAGATTGAAAGGTATGAAATCCGTATGGCCAAGATAGCAAATACCTTCAAAGAGGGGCACAAGATAAGGGTTACCATAACCTCAGGAGCGAAAAACCTTGCCTTTCCCAATCACAATACCGGAAATAATCCTCCTGATGATGTAGAAATGATCTGTGCGGAGCAAAAGATATATCATGATGAACAGCACCCCAGCCATGTAAAGCTCCCGGTCGTAAAAGGCAGCCTATAACTGAATAAAGTCTGTAGCCAATATGGTTACAGACTTTATACTTTTATCATGCAATCGTTAATAGCTGTTTGCCAGCTCATCCATGCTTTCCTTTATTTGCTTTAACTCGCTCAGTGTCTTTTGCTGCAGCTTTTCCCTTGTAAAGAGGTCAGGTATATACTTTTCTATATAGTCAATCAGTCCCTGTACTTCCTGTGCATTGATCATTTCCTTGCATTCGCTCAATCTTTCTTCATTGTGAATCACTTCAATTACTATATTTTCTCCATTATCATTAATTACTATCTTTTTGTTTGCAGAAAAAAATATGGCCTCTGAACCAAGCTTAATGCTGATGCCGGCTGCTTCACACTCTATCCCGATACTCTTAATATTGCCGACAGTAAATTTGGAATTGGCATCCTTTACGATAACCATCCTCTCATGGTTAAGGGCAATCTGTTTACTGCTGGAGGTTCCAACACCATCGTAGAAAAACAAATTGTTATTTTTCATAGATACTGCCTCCTTATAAATTTTCCTTATATTCTAAATTTTATAATAATTTTCAATTGAGTTCAATAAATATGGCACCGGTTTTCTTGTTAATTAAATAACAGAAAAAAGGCTCCGATTGAAGCCTTTTTTAGCGGATTTATGTTGGTGGGGGATACAGGGCTCGAACCTGCGACTTCCACCTTGTGACGATGGCACTCTAGCCGGCTGAGTTAATCCCCCACTCCTTATTTGCCTTTATTATACCTCTAAACGCAATTTTTATCTATATATAACGCATTAAAATTCTATTACATTCTGTCTTCACAAACATCCTGGGGTCGAACCAGCTTCGCAGGGCTGTTTGCTTGACACAATGCAAGAATTTTAATGCGTTATATAAATTAAGGAATCAACTTTCGCAGGACGAAACAGTTAGTTTCACCTTGATAAAATCAGGTAATGAGGAGACAAAGTAATCCAAGAACTCACCGATAGTCTCCTTTGTAAGAAACAGTTTGTCCTGCAAAGCAGTTTTTAAAGCATCTAT
>JBLNDG010000186.1:0-11289 GCA_050261415.1 Caulobacteraceae bacterium
TCCGTGGTTTTCATTTCTTAACCTTTAAGGAATATCCTGGCTTCGAAGCCCATCCCTGAAATCCTATTGCCTATTGCCAATCGCCTATTGCCGCGCATATTAGTGCGTATCATATGAAGATTTTGAATACTATTATATCACGACGTCCATGAATATTCCCATATGCGATACTCTGGGGGCATTTCACCGGCTGCCCATTGCCTATTGCCAGCTTATATACTTTAAAGGACAAAACATCCTGGAAAAAACCTTTTCCCCATATACATCGAAATTTACGGTAATGTTGGATTCATCCTCACTCACAACTATACCTTCACCATATTTTTCATGGTAGACTCTGACTGTTTTTTTCTCCTGCTCCAAATCTACGGAACTTGGAGCAGGATGAACCTTGTTTTCCATATTGCTTTTTATACTCTTTTTAAGCTCGGCAAGGCTTGATGCTCTACCTGCGAAATCCTCACTCTCTATAAGCTCCTGCGGGATAAGCCTCAGATAAGGACTTGCCACCCCGTACACCCCATATTCGTCCGGATTTGTATGATATGATACCTCAAGATAATCCTTTGCCCTTGTAATACCCACAAAAAAAAGCCTCCGCTCTTCTTCCTCCTCTTCCATGCTTCTGCTGTTTATTGGTATCAAGCCCAGGTTTGCTCCTGAAATGAAAACATATTTAAATTCCAGCCCCTTGGAAGCATGCAGAGTCATGAGCTTGACCGAGTTTCCACCTTCCGTCTTCTCGTTCAATACCTGACTGCCGTATAGCGCTGAGTTGTTCAGGAAGTCTTTTATCCCCCCAAACAGTTCCTTGCCTGAGCTTTCCAAGTATTCCATAATACTATTTATAAAACTTTGGACCTTTTCATGATCTTCCTGATATGAAACGGATGTTGGCGCAAGATAGGAGCTCAAATCATAGTATTCTAAAACAGCTTCCGAGTCCCGGTTTTCCTTGTTCTCAGCGCACCATTTTGCAAAGTTTCTTGCTTTATCCAGTATTTCGGGGTATGCCCCACTGGCTGATTCGAAATTCTTTACAGCTTCCTTAACCTGTTTGCTTGTCATTCCCAGCCCGTAGCGGTTCTCTCCGAGCACATAAGCTATGCTGTCCCTGTCATTTAAGTTTGTCGAACATTTGAGGAGCCGCACAAGCCAGTATAATACCGGTATATCCCTCAGGGTCCTTTTTGCAGAGACCTCATAAGGTATTCCGTTCTTTTCAAACACATCCCGGAAAACCTCAGACTGCTTTTGTTTTCTGTATAGTACTGCAATGTCACTGTATTGCAAGCCTTCCTGTATGAGCTTTTGTATTTTTTCGCAAAGGTATAGTGCCTCATTAAAGGTGTTGTAATGCTTTTTTATAACAATAGGTCTGCCTCCCTGCCTTATTCCGGATATAGTCTGCCCCGGTTCAAGGAAGGCCCGTGCTGCATCCAATATAGTTGCAGTAGACCTGTAGTTAATGGGAAGAGTCAGTTCGCTCGCCCCGTACCTCCTCCTGAAATCCCCGAAGATATCCTTCTGGCTTCCCCTCCAGGTATAGATTACCTGATTGGGGTCTCCTACGGCAAAAACACGGGTCTTGTCCTGCTTCAGGCAGTCAATGAGATCAAGCTGCCTGGAATCACAGTCCTGAAATTCATCAATTATTATCCACGCGGGTGTAAAGGACTTTATTTTCAGAAGCTCTATAGCATTTTCTATAAGATCGTCGAACTCCATTACATTGCATTTCTTCTTTTCTGCCCTTAAGTACTTAAGGAAGTCCTTCAAATCATCATCCTTTTTCATATTTCCATACAGGAACTTGCCCTGTTTGTACTGCTCTATGCGTTTTCTGAGCTTATTCCGGTACTTCAGGGACAGTTCATTTTCATTTATTATCCGTTCATAAACCTCCAGCATCTCATCAGTGTCCAATATTGAAAAATCCCTCGTATACCCAAGCTGTTCCACAGGAAGCATGTCTGCAAGAAGTGTCCTGCATACTCCATGGAAAGTCCCGAAAAATCTCATCTCTTCATCTTTTATACTTTGATTTTTTTCCCTTATCCTGCATTTTATCTCATCTGCTGCTTTATTGGTAAACGTAAGCACTACCATGCTTTCAAGAGGAACAGCTTTAACAAAATGCAGGTACAATATCTTATTTATAAGAACTGTAGTTTTACCGCTGCCAACCTGCGCATTTACAAGCAGCACCCTGCTATGGTCGGTTACTGCCGCCTTTTGGTATTCATTCAGTTGTTCCATATCCTGGGCAAACTTCTGAGTTTCCGGGCTTTCCGTCCTCCCGAGCTTTCTATAAAAATCCTTCATTTAGGAAAACACCTACTTTACAAGGTCGTCATACCTTCTCATTATCTTTTCGGCTATGTCCGCCGGCGTTTTTTCAATTACTCTTACATCAATATCAAAACCCGATGGCACATCTACGTATCTTTTAATAGTATTTACAAGCTTCCGCTTGTTTGACGGGTCAAGTATCCATTCCTCGTAGAACTTGAAGTCGGTTATTATACTAAGCACCGTACCTGCTGTCTCAACCTTGTCTATTGTACTGAGGAAGCTGTTCATATATTCTCCCTTGGACCTCAGGTAGTTGACAAACTCCTCCCATTTTGACGGTAGTTCGCTGTATTTGAAAGCATGTTCAATTATTATCTTGGGAGCCGCTTCAGGCTTTTTGATATGTTCCGGAGCGGCCTCCTCCTTCAGCATATTCTTAAGCCCCCAGAGCACAAGTTTTTTATCAAGATGGTAATCCCCCACGCATGCCGGGCAGCCATCGTCACAACCGCAGTTTTCTACCAGGAGAACTGCGTCTTCGATTATATTTGAAGCAAAATCATATGCTTTTTCAGAGAATCCAAGCCCTCCGGGATATAGGTCATAAATCAGCACATGGGATTTTTTGACCTCCCCCTGTTCGGTCTTTGTATTGAAGACAGTCGCAGATAAATCCTCCAACGTTGACATGGTTCTTCGCATTGCAGCGTTCAACAAGCTGTGCTTCAATCCATTGTAATAGTTATATTGGGTATATGAATTAAACACCCTGTCTACTTCGTCATCCACAGTAAACCACAATCCCTCTGTCTCTATCTCCTGGAAAAGAGGGAGCGTTATCCTCTCAAAGCCAAGATTCTGGTGGTTGTGAAACTGTACCATCTTATAAGCGGGTATCGCTTCCTTAACCTTCACATCTCCGAAGCTGGCCTGTGTCCTATTGATAGTCCTGGTTTTAAACTCCCTTATAACATTAACGTCGGTTTCAACAAAGGGAACGGTAAAATAGTTCATATCAACAGGGAATACATGAGCAATCCTGTTTGTCAGATCAAGGCTTTCAACCATATACTGCATGCTGTCGTGTATATAAATCGCTTTGGGGTGTACCTCATGGAAAGCAAGATACTCATCCATCTCTGTAATAATAGCCCCGCTCATTTTATTTACAACCTTGTAGGTCTTATTGTTTATATTCCTTAAGTTGTAGTCTCCCGCCGGAAACTCGTTTCCTGACCAGACATAGCTTCCCCCCTCGCTCTTGAGCTCCTTTGCCTGTATAAGCACCGGTACTATTTCCCCCAAATCCGGGAAAATCGCAGCGTCGTCCAGGGATAGCGGAAGTTCAGCCGCGGCAGCCCTTGTATGTGCCAATTGTATAAACAGGTTGTTCTTGTCTATTACTGCATTCTCCACGCCACTGTCAAAAAGCCAATCGCTGTTTACTGCCAGGTACTGGTCATTGGGGGAAACGTCAAGTATAAGTATTCCAAAAGCCTTACCCCCTCTTCTTCCGGCACGGCCCAGCTGCTGCCAGAAGGAAGCCTTGGTGCCTGGGAATCCGGCTTCCACTACTATATCCAGTTTTCCTATGTCTATACCCAGTTCGAGAGCATTAGTTGATACGACTCCTGAAAGCTTGCCCGATGCAAGCTTTGCCTCAATTTCCTTCCTCTCTTCCGGGGTATATCCGCCCCTGTAGCCTGCTACCAGGTGAGAGAGGTTTCTTCCCAGTGAAGGCTTGTTATCCATATTGGAAAGTCTGTCCCTTACCTCCTTCAGTACTACTTCCACTTCTCTTCTGGTCTTGCAGAAGGTTATGAATTTTATATCCTGCTCTACCAGAAGTGGTATGAGCTCTGATGCCTCTGCCTCCGGAGTCCTCCTGTACTGGGTATCCCTCACAAGTGGGGGCTGCCAGAAATATATTGTCTTTTCGCTTGATGGCGAGCCGTCCTTATCTATATGAACAAATCCCTGCCCGCAGATATTCTCAGCTAATTCCAGCGGGTTGGCGATGGTTGCGGAACTGCAAAGAAACTGCGGTGAACTCTTGTAATAGCTGCATATTCTTCCCAGGCGTCTCATAATATTCGACATATGGGAGCCAAAAGCACCCCTGTAATAGTGAAGCTCGTCTATAACCAGGAAATTCAGCCTTGAGAATATATGGTTAAATCCAAATACGCTGTGGTTCGGAAGAAAAGACGAGTTTAGCATTTCCGGATTTGTAAGAATAATATTCGCGTTTTTTCTGATTCTTGAGCGTTCACTTGTCGGGGTATCCCCATCGTATATTCCTGCTTGTATCCTTTTGGGCCCGAAATACTCAAGTATCGGCACCATATTTCTGTACTGGTCATGAGCAAGTGCTTTTGTCGGGTATAAAAATATCGCCCTGGTGGTTGGATCCTCAAGAATCTTCTGCACGACCGGCAGGAGAAAGCTCAATGTCTTTCCGCTGGACGTAGAAGTAGTTATCACTATATTCTTCCCGTTAAGCGCCTGCTGAAACATTTCCGCCTGGTGGCAGTAAAGCTTTTCGATTCCCTGGCTCTTCAGGAAATCAGCAAGTTCAGCAGAAAGCTTCTCAGGAAACTTCACTGTCACTGAACTTCTGGCATTTATAGTCTTTGACGATATTATCCTGTTTTTGAATTCACCAAGATTTATAAAATCCACAGACAATCCCCCTATGTATACCTTCAATTTAATTGTTTCCCTTTTACATGGTATGTCCATCCTATTAATATTTTATCAAATTAATCCATATATGTCCTGAAAAAGATTTATCATTACAAAATCAGTCAATAAAATGAAAGACCTTATCGGATCTTTTATTTTATATTTAAATAAAATGAAAGACCTCACAAGGTCTTTCATTTTATTTAAATATAAATTGTTTTCGAAATTAATTACAGCAGGTAGCTCTTAATAAATTCAGGAGCTGTATCAACACTTCTGCTGCAGCTGACTACAAAATCCACTCCAAAACTTTCATTTAATCTTTCCAGATTCTTTATAAACTCTTCCATGCATTCGTCTTTTGCATTGCTCACTAATTTCTGCCCGTCAATAAACACTTTTTGTATGTCAAAATCCTGTGAAATTATCCCGCATATAAACCCATAAAAGGATTTAAGGCTCTCGAAGTGAAACTCACCGGTTTCTACAAGCCTTATGCTTCGGTTAAGATCATATATATGGTTCCTGTCCCTGTCGATATAGACAACGTTTCCATTAGAGGTCTTTACTGATTCATTAGCCATGTCAATCATTCTTTTTGTCTTACCTGATCCTTTTACACCCATAATAAACTTAACCATAATAATTACCCCCTAACTCTATTTTTTTTAGAGATTAATATTAAGATACTATATTATGATAAATTTTTCAATTTCAATATCATTGTATTCTTCTAAATATTCAGTCTTTTCCTGTGCTTATCAAGCCTTTGCCACGTATTTCGGAAATTATTGATTTTTCAACCAGATTAAGAATATATTTATAGATATTATTATCATTTTTCTCTAAATTATAAATAAATTTTCCAAAATTACACTTAGAACCTAGTAAAGACATGGGTTTCAATAATTACTATTTACATAATTTATTTTTTCTGAGATAATATACTGGTGTTATGTCTGTATCATCTGATTTGCAGAATTTTACGTAATTTCCATTTTTTCTGCCATTCATATGTATATACTCAAATACTTATGCGGGTATACCTGTGCAGTACAGGCATGACAGTAAAATCTCCTCAAAAACTATGCACAGGAACACTAAAATTCATATTAAGAAAGGGGCAATATTAATGGCGCCAAAAACAAAAAGAGAGGCCACACTACTTGAAGCATTAATACCTGTGGTTCTCACAATCGCACTATTAATGTACATGGTTCTCCCAATCTTCGGTATCGGAGGTGACGTACACATTCCTTTGGTACTAGGTGCTCTGATCGCAGCAGTAGTAGCAATTACAAGACTCGGTTATACTTGGGCAGAGGTTGAAGAAGGAATAATCTCCAGTATTTCCGGAACAATGCAGGCAATAATAATTCTCGCAATAATAGGTATGATAATTGGTACATGGATACTCGGAGGTATCGTCCCCACTCTTATTTATTATGGGTTACAGATACTTTCACCGGCATTTTTCCTTGTTGCAGCATGTCTGCTGTGCTGTATCGTATCACTGGCAACAGGAAGTTCATGGACAACCGCAGGTACAGTAGGTATAGCCCTTATGGGTGTTGCTGCAGGTCTTGGAGTTCCAGCTCCAATGGCAGCAGGTGCTATTATATCAGGTTCATACTTTGGTGATAAAATGTCACCGTTATCCGATACTACGAATCTGGCTCCTGCAATGGCAGGTTCAAATCTTTTCGATCATGTAAGACATATGGTATATACAACAGGTGTGAGCTTGACAATAGCTCTCATCGGTTTCGGCATACTAGGTGCGGGCTTTGCAGGTAAAGAACTTGATACAGCCGGCATTCAGGCAATACTCGACTTAATGAGGCAGAATTTCAACATCAACCCGCTGCTTCTTGTCGTTCCGGTCATAGTTATAGTAATGGTTGCAAAGAAGGTTCCAGCAATACCTGGCCTCTTTATTGGCACACTCCTCGGCGGAGCTGCGGCAATGATATTCCAGGGAAAGACCTTTGCAAATGTCATGGATGCTATGCAGAACGGCGTAGTTTCCGAAACCGGAAACGAAGTTCTTGACGCACTCCTCACCAGAGGCGGCTACCAGAGCATGATGTGGACTATATCACTTATACTAGCTGCGCTGACCTTCGGTGGTATACTTGAAAAGACAGGCATGCTTGAATCCATAGGCAAGGTTGTTCTCAAGTTTGCTAAGAGCACAGGTTCACTGGTTACGGCTACAATACTTACAAGTATTGTAACCAATGTAATGGCCGGCGACCAGTATCTGTCAATCGTTCTCCCAGGTAAAATGTATAAGGAAGAATTCCACAAGAGAGGTCTTGCACCGAGAAACCTTTCAAGATGCTTGGAAGATGCAGGAACTCTTACTTCACCCCTGGTTCCGTGGAACACCTGCGGCGCTACAATGTCAACATACCTTGGGATACCGACTGTTGAGTACCTGCCATACTGCTTCTTGAACCTGGTGAATCCGATAGTATCCATAGTATTCGGTTTCACAGGAATAACAATGATGAAGCTGGAAAATGACCCATCATCCCCTGAATACAAAGGGCCAAAAGCAAAGAAAGGGAAAAATGTTTCCGCATAAAACCGTGTAGGCAAAAATAATAATGACTAAAAGAAAGCTCTGTTGAATAATAAATCGACAGAGCTTCTTTTTTATGCCGGAATATACAGAAATTTTGGAAAATTTGAGTATTTACACAATCTAAAAATTTTGAGATAATATTTATATAATGTATTTTTCTTCATTTATCTCCACAATTATCATTTCCATACGGCTTTCAACTGCCAAAAGCCGGTACTTAAGCTACCAAACCGAACTTTTTATCTGTATTTTTGTAATTATGTATAAGCTCCAGTTTGCTTAAATGCCTGTATGCGGCAGTGAAATAAAGCAAATAGAAAGGGGTAATGTAAATGACAAAAAAGGTAAAAGAAAAAAGGGAGGCCAAACTTTGGGAGGCACTAATACCAGTAGTAATTACAATAGGACTCCTGATGTACTCTGTTCTACCAATTTTCGGAGTAGGAGGAGATGTGCATATCCCGTTGATTTTGGGTGCAACGGTAGCTGTTATTGTAGCTGTTTATCGACTTGGTTACAGCTGGAAGGAAATTGAAGACGGAATAATAGCAACCATTACCGGTACTATGCAGGCCATCATGATTCTTGCCATCATAGGTATGATAATAGGTACATGGATACAAGCCGGTATAGTGCCTGCAATTATTTACTACGGATTGCAAATACTGTCCCCTGGCTTTTTCCTTGTTGCAGCGTGCTTGCTTTGCTGTATTGTATCTCTTGCAACAGGTACCTCCTGGGGTACTGCAGGTACAATAGGTATAGCACTTATGGGTATAGGCATGGGACTTGGTATTCCAGGGCCTGTAACAGCCGGTGCAATTATATCCGGTGCTTACTTTGGTGACAAGATGTCTCCATTATCCGATACTACAAACCTGGCACCTGCCATGGCAGGCTCCACTCTGTTCGACCATGTAAGACACATGTGCTATACAACAGGCGTCAGCTTGACAATAGCTCTAATAGGCTTCGGTATACTGGGTGCAGGTTATGCAGGAAAAGGCTTCAATGCTTCAACTGTTCAAGAGATAACATCATTAATGGCTTCAAACTTCAATATCAATCCTTTATTACTTCTTGTTCCGATAATCGTATTCATACTGGTTGCCAAAAAGACTCCTGCTGTTCCTGGTCTCTTTATCGGTACATTGCTTGGCGGACTTGCAGCAATGATATTCCAGGGTGCTACTTTTGCTGATGTTATGAACGCAATGCAGTATGGCGTTACTTCCGAAACAGGCAATGAAGTACTGGATACGCTCCTCACAAGAGGCGGCTACCAGAGCATGATGTGGACTATTTCACTTATATTGGCAGCTTTGACCTTTGGCGGTGTTCTTGAAAAAACAGGCATGCTGGAGGCTGTTGCATCCAGAATATTAAAATTTGCGAAAAGCACAGGCTCTCTTGTCACTGCAACAATATTCTCTTGTATATTCGTAAACGTACTTGCCGGCGACCAATACCTGGCAATAGTTCTTCCGGGCAAGATGTACAAGGAAGAATTCCACAAGAAAGGTCTTGCTCCAAGAAACCTTTCAAGATGCTTGGAAGACGCAGGAACACTTACCTCAGCGCTCGTTCCGTGGAATACCTGCGGAGCTACAATGTCAACATACCTTGGTGTTCCAACTGTTGAGTATATACCATATTGTTTCTTGAACCTTATTAACCCTGTAGTATCCATAATATTCGGATTCACTGGAATAACAATGATGAAGCTGGAAAACGACCCATCCGCTCCTGAATACAAAGGGCCAAAAGCAAAGAAAGGGAAGGACATTTCAGCATAATAACTGATAGACAAAGAGAACAGCCTGCTGCATATGCAGCAGGCTGTTCTCTTGTGCTTCTTATACTTCAATCAATTCCTCATTGAATTTATTCAAATCTTCAAATCCAATCTCCGTTACCAGCACCAAGTCTTCAATTCTAACACCGAATTTTCCGGGGAGGTATATACCAGGTTCAACACTAAATACCATCCCAGGCTCAAGGAAAGTTTTACTACTATCTGAAATATACGGCTCTTCGTGTATCTCCAGGCCTATTCCGTGACCGGTCCTGCGTATGAAATACTCTCCATAACCTTTATCTTCAATTTTAATTATAACATAAAATGGCAGGACGCAAAAATTACATCTTAAAACCATGCTGTAACATTCTAATTTTTTATTCATATTATGGAAATATATGCGTTTTATACCGATGCAAACATATTCTTAACAGGATAAGTGCCTGCACCCAGTAACCATAAGAGTTCACAGGTATTGATGCCGTACAAAACCACTGCTACTATAAAACCTTCAGGAGGTTATTAAAAAATGATTTTAGGGATTGACGGAAGGGTTATTACATGGCATATAGGTTCGGGTCTGGCCACCTATACAAATAACCTGCTTGAAAACCTCAACATGCTTCGAGAGCTTAGCAATATCTACCTTTTTTATCCTTACAAGGATAAAACCGAATATTTCGACATTAACAGCATACCAAAAAACCTGCTTATTGGAGAGAGAAGGCTGGATTTCTGGCAGAGCGTATATTCTCTGAAATGGGATGCTTTCTACCCTGTTGATATCTTTCACAATACTGTCAACGGTATTGGGTTGCCGGATATTCCGAAAGGCTGCAAAATCATTACACTTCATGATCTAATCCCGTACATTATGCCTGAAACAGTAGACAGACCCCATCTGGATTATACATTAAGGAACACTCCCTATATACTTGAAAAATCTGCTCATATCATTACCGTCTCCAACCATTCAAAGTCAGATATACAGAGGTACTTTGGAATAGATGACAGCATGATAACCGTAACCCATCTGGCCGCTGACCCGATATATAAGCCAATGGACAGGGATCAGGCCAGAAGAGCGATTTTTAATAAATATGGCATCGATAAAAAATATATACTCTACCTCGGTGGTTTCAGCCAGAGAAAAAACATTGCAAGACTTATAAGAGCCTTTAAAAAAGTAATTAGCGAGCGGGAAGAAGTGCTAAACCTGCTAATACTGGGTGAATACTCCAGATCATACCCAACCCTTTGGAAACTCACCGAAGAACTGGAGCTTTGCGATTATGTAAAATTCCTGAACTTTGTGCCAACTGCAGATTTACCTTATTTCTATAATGGTGCCGAAGTGTATGTATACCCCTCATTATACGAGGGCTTCGGCCTGCCTCCCCTGGAAGCTATGCAGTGCGGCACTCCCGTTGTAACCTCCAATGTTTCATCAATACCCGAAATTGTAGGGGATGCCTGCAAGCTGATCAATCCCTATTCCGTCGATGACATAGCCGATTCAATCCTAAGCTTATTATCCGATGGCGATGAATGGCATAAATACAGCCTGATGGGTAGAGAAAAGGCAAAAGAATACTCCTGGCAAAAGACCGCCCTGAAAACCATGGAAGTATACAAAAAATGTATGAATACTATGTAAATTAAATAATGGAGGTGTTCAAATGCGTTACTGCCCTTACTTCTACAATTTTTTCCCTATAAATGACAACCGGGATTTATTTGATGAATTGCCTGACTATTATGAAGACGAGCTGACCTTTGAAGCGGACATATATGATGAGGAAGCAGATTACTATGACGAGGCTATGAGACAACCGAACCAGCAAGAGATAAACAGAATTATGCAGCTTGTTAATACCCAGCTAAGCTACCTGTATACCGAGCTTCAGAGAAGCGGCATAAA
>JBLNDG010000187.1:0-7474 GCA_050261415.1 Caulobacteraceae bacterium
GAGATGCTGCTGTAGGTTCGTTTATGATTCTCAGCACCTCAAGGCCGGCTATTTTTCCTGCATCCTTGGTTGCCTGTCTCTGGCTGTCACTGAAATATGCAGGTACTGTTATTACTGCCTGAGTGATTTTTTCACCAAGATAAGCTTCTGCATCCTGCTTCAGCTTTGTAAGTATCATTGCGGATATTTCTTGCGGTGTATAACTTTTGTCATCGATATTTACCTTAAAGTTACTTCCCATTTCTCTCTTTATAGATATAACAGTTCTATCAGGATTTGTTATTGCTTGTCTTTTTGCAACCTGACCGACAAGTCTTTCTCCTGTTTTTGAAAATCCAACAACTGATGGTGTCGTTCTGCTTCCTTCAGGATTAGGAATAACTACAGGTTCGCCGCCTTCCATAACAGCAACGCACGAGTTAGTAGTTCCCAAGTCAATTCCTATTACTTTTGCCATTTTTAAAGTCTTCCTCCCTTAAATCTATAATAATGTTCTTTATTGTTTTACAGCAACCTTTACCAGGGTTGGTCTTATGACCTTGTTTCCAAGGATGTATCCTTTCTGGAATACCTCCTTGACCTTGTTTTCGTCATCATCCCCTCCTTCAACCTGCATTACCGCATGATGCAGGTTAGGATCAAAATCTTTATCCTGAGCCTCTATTTCCTTGAGGCCGTTTTTTGTAAGTACATCAACCAGCTGCTTCATAACCATTTCAATACCTTGAGTGTACTTTTCGTCAAGCTGGTCGGCTTTGAAGGAGGCTAACGCTCTTTCCATATTGTCAATAACAGGAAGTATCTGTGTCATGATGGCTTCGAGGGATAAATAATACATATCGTCTCTTTCCTTTGCAACCCTCTTCTTATAGTTATCAAAATCAGCCTGCATTCTGACATACCTGTTAAAGTTTTCTTCACTCTGCTTCCTAAGCTCTTCTACCTTCTGTTCCAGTTCTCCGCCGGGTTGTCTTCCATTATTTTCCGGTTCCGGAGTGCTGCCATCGCACTCTGGAATACTTTCTGAAGCTTCTTCCGTACCTTTAGTTTCGCCGGCAGCCTTGTCATTCATTTCTTCCACCTGCTGTTCCTCCTTGCCGGTATGTTTTTTATGTTTCATTATTCTGACCACCTTCATGCTTTGTTTTAATCATCTACTTGTCTCACCGCTTAAGAATCTTTGTGAGAATCTCGCTCAGATTGTTTGTCATGCACTCAATAACTGAAATTGCTTTTGAGTACTCCATTCTTGTTGGGCCGATAACTCCCACGGAGCCTATAATCTTGCCGTTTATCTTATACGTTGCGGTTATCAGGCTGCAGTCTCTGAACTGCTCAATTTTATTTTCGCTTCCTATAGATATATCTATATCATTTTTTGCGTCACTCAATACCTTAAAAAGCAATTCCTTCTCTTCCAAAGTATTCAAAAAATTCCTTGCCTTGCTGATATCGTTATATTCAGGAAGGCTGAGAATATTTGCAGCACCGTCATGATATATTTCTGCAGTGTCCGAATATAGTAAGGTCTGAAACAGCTCCGGCACTATTTGCTCGATTATCTCACTATGTCCCATGGAGTTTTTCAGCATATAGTCAATATCAATGCTTTCCATTTCTTCAATACTAAGTCCATCCAGCTTATCATTAAGCATATTGGTAATTCTCTCGAGTATACCTGGCTGGACATCTTCGTCAAGTCTCAATACACTGTTTTTGACTATCCCCGCATCTGTAATAATTACTGCCAGGACTGTTGCATTATCTATCCTGATCAGCTGTATATGCTTCAGGCTGGTGCGGCTCAACTGAGGCGTCATTACTATGGATGTGTATTGTGTCATCTGTGAAAGCAGCTTTGATGCATGCTTTATCAGCCTGTCAATCTCTCCAAGAGTATCAAGAAATTCCTTTTTAATCATTTCCCTTTGAGCATCATTAACAGTATTTTGCTTCATAATCCTATCTACGTAAAGTCTGTAACCTTTGTCTGAAGGAATTCTTCCTGCTGATGTGTGAGGCTGCTCTATATATCCCATTTCCTCGAGGTCAGCCATTTCATTCCTTATAGTTGCAGGACTTGTTCCCGTCAGGTACTTCTTTGATATTGTCCTGGAACCTACTGGTTCTGCCGTGTTGATATAATCTTCGATAATCGCTTGGAGTATCAGTCTTTTCCTGTCTCCCAGATCCATCCATATCACCACCTTTTGTTAGCACTCTATCGTATTGAGTGCTAATTCTGTCTTTAAAATATCACTGGTAGATATTTTTGTCAATAGTTTTTTGGAAAAATTACATAAACTCAATAAAAACAGAATTGGACAAATCTCTTCCTCTTTTTGTAAGCCTCATATATTTATCTTCAATAATAATGAGGTTATTGTTCTGAAGCTTGGAAACATTAGCACCGTATATGCCAAAAAAGTCTATGCCGTACTTGACTTCGAATTCCTTTATATTTAAACCTTCATTCAGCCTAAGTGCCAGAAATATTGTTTCCCACATATCTTCCCCGGGTGATATCTTTTCCTCTCCTTCAACAGGTGGGGTGCCTTTTCTGACCACATTGCAATACTCATCGATACCCTTATGGTTCCAGAACCTGATGTTTTCAAGCTTGGAATGGCTGCCTGCCCCAACGCCCAGATATTCCTCATTCCGCCAGTATATAAGGTTATGCTTGCACTGGTAACCCTGCCTTGCAAAGTTCGATATCTCGTATTGCCCATATCCATGTTCCTCAAAGGTTTCTGTTGCAAACCAATACATTTCCCTGTCCAAGTCATCATCCGGCAGCTTTATAATTCCCTTTTCATGCATATTGCAAAGCTTGGTTCCTTCCTCAAGTATGAGACTGTAGCAGGAAATATGTTCTATACCTAAAGCGCATATTTTTTTAACTGTTTCCTGCCACATTTCCATAGTCTGCCCCGGAAGAGCAAACATGAGATCGGCGCTTATGTTGTCAAAGCCTGCCTCTCTTGCAGCTTTATAAGACGACAGGAACTCCTCCAGACTATGTATTCTGCCTATTTTCTTGAGCAGTTCATCCTGCCAGGCCTGAAGCCCGAAGCTTAACCTGTTGATTCCGGCACTTCTATAGTATTCAAGACTCTCACATGTTACAGTACCCGGATTGCATTCCATACTTACCTCAGCACCTTGAATAATATAAGGTCTGATTTGCTCCATTATGCGGCCAATCAAAAAATAATTAATAACGGTGGGGGTACCCCCACCGATAAAAACTGTTCTGTATTGTAAATTGTACTTCTTACGGTACATTTCTATTTCCCGGACAAGTGCTTCTATATAAACTTCTGCATCGCTTTCCCTGCCTTCGTATGAGTTAAAATCACAGTAAAAGCATTTCCGCCTGCAAAAAGGAATGTGTATATACAGTCCTACATCCTTCATTGCCTTCACCTCTTCAATAAACTTATCAGTCGTCCAGCTTAAGTACTGACATGAATGCTTCCTGGGGCAGTTCCACACTTCCTACCTGTCTCATCCTCTTCTTGCCTTCCTTCTGCTTTTCCAGGAGCTTCTTCTTTCTGGTTATATCTCCGCCGTAGCACTTTGCAAGTACATCCTTCCGCATGGCCTTTACAGTTTCCCTGGCAATAATTTTTGTTCCGATAGCTGCTTGTATAGGAATTTCAAACATCTGCCTCGGTATTGCCTCTTTGAGCTTTTCGGTCATAGCTCTTCCCCGCGCATATGCTTTGTCCTTGTGCACTATAAAGGAAAGTGCATCAACAGTCTCGCCGTTCAACAGTATATCCAGCTTTACAAGCTCAGATCGTTGATAGCCCTTAAGCTCATAGTCAAGGGAGGCATATCCCTTTGTCCTGGACTTTAACGCATCAAAGAAGTCATATATTATTTCATTTAAAGGTAGCTCGTAGTGAAGAATCGCCCTTTTCTCCTCCATGTACTGCATATCCTTGAAGGTTCCCCTCCGGCCCTGGCAGAGCTCCATAATCGCTCCCACATATTCCGTAGGAGTCATGATGGTCGCCTTCACAACAGGTTCCTCCATATACTCTATCTCCTGCGGAGTAGGCATATTGGTCGGGTTCGATACTTCCAGCATTTCTCCGTTGGTTTTTGTTATATGATAAATTACGCTTGGTGCGGTTGTTACCAGGTTAAGATTGTATTCTCTCTCAAGCCTTTCCTGAATTATTTCCATATGCAGAAGCCCCAGGAATCCGCATCTGAATCCGAAGCCCAGTGCAATGGAAGTTTCAGGCTCAAAGAGAAGTGCTGCGTCATTGAGCTGCAATTTTTCAAGAGCATCCCTCAAATTGTCATAGTCCGCGCCGTCTGCCGGGTAAATGCCGCAGTAAACCATGGAGGTAACCTTCCTGTACCCCGGGAGTGGTTCCGCACATGGATTGTTGGCATCTGTAATCGTATCGCCTACATGAACATCCTTCACATTTTTGATACTGCCGGTAACGTAGCCGACATCACCTGCCATCAACATATCTGTGGGATTCAGATGAGGCTTCAGCGTACCTACTTCAACTACATCATACTCTTTGCCGTTTGACATCATGCGCATTTTCATGCCCGGTTTGATTACTCCGTCTTTTACCCTGATATATGCGATTACTCCTCTATAGCTATCATAGAGAGAGTCAAAAATCAAAGCTTTAAGAGGCTTTTCCTCATCTCCGTCAGGCTGGGGGATATACTTTACTATACCTTCAAGAACCTCTTCAATATTTATCCCTTCTTTTGCTGAAATCAGCGCAGCATTTGAAGCATCAAGGCCTATCACATCCTCAATTTCCTTCTTCACAAACTCCGGATCCGCGCTGGGGAGGTCTATTTTATTTACTACCGGATACAACTCAAGATTATTGTCCAATGCAAGGTATACATTTGCCAGTGTCTGAGCCTCTATACCCTGGGTAGCATCAACTACAAGTATTGCCCCTTCGCAGGCAGCAAGACTTCTTGACACTTCATACGTGAAGTCTACATGTCCGGGAGTATCGATAAGGTTGAAAATATATTCCTGGCCGTCTTTTGCCGTATAGATCAACTTGATGGATTGAAGCTTAATTGTTATTCCCCGTTCCCTCTCCAGGTCCATATTGTCAAGTATCTGCTCTTCCATTTCCCTTTTGGAGATTACACCGGTCATCTCTATTAATCTGTCAGCCAGTGTTGATTTTCCATGATCTATATGTGCTATTATGCAAAAATTCCTTATATGTTTTTGTCTATCACTTGCCATCTATGGCTTTCCTCCTTCGAATCAGCATTCTTACGCCTGCCGGTCAGTGTTTGGATAATCTTCATAAATTATAGCATATAACATTTTAACAATAAATAGATATATTATGCAAAAGGGAGCATAAAGCAAATAAATGCCATACACTCCCGTTTACAGTAAGTTGAAATGAGAAAATCATTTTCCAAGCTTGTTTTCGAAATATTCCCTGGCCCCGGAAAGATACCTTCTTGAGCTGTCTATAACCGTTTCTTTGAGTTCTATTACCGGTGCCACGTCAATGGTTAATTCTTCTCCGGCAATATGCACGCTTAACATTTCATCTTCAGAAAGATATAAGGCAAGGGCGTATTTATCATCCTTGCACATCATCATCCTCCGGGTTGACATGTCAGTTACGTTTATAAGAAATATAAGCAGCGCTATGCAAAACACTACTGCCGAAAAATGCTGCAGTTTTACTTTGATATGCTGCCTTCTTACTTTTTTTGATTCGTTCCTTTTATCCATAAGCTTCTATTCCTTAAGATCCTTTATTACCTCGTCAAGCACCTTGCTCAGAAGCTCGGCGGAATATTTGGCTTCATTTGCGGTATTGAGCATGCAGCCAACCTCGACAAGCATGGAATGGTTGCTGAAATATTCGTTATACTTTTTATTATTTGCAATATTTATCTTTAAGAATAATCCGGGATATAGTGTGTCCATTTTTTTCTTTATATATACTGCAAACTTTTCCAGTTCCTTGTAGTTCGGGTTTCCTTCGCCGACAACCAGCATTATCCTTGCAGCCTTTTTCCCATTTATTGTAGCAGTGTACTCAGCCTTTCTTGCCTGCTTGTCAGCTTCACTTCTGGTAGCAAAAGCATCCCTGTGTACATCCAGAATGACCTTTATGGATTTATATCTGTTCAGATATTTTTTTATGGTAACCAGCGAATTGGCATAAGAATATGCATATGATGCCTTATCATGGTATGTAGTATCATGCACAACCCTATATTTGTAACGGTCCTGAAGGGTTTTTGCCAATACATTTCCTACCCCGATCATATTATATTTCTCACTTGAAGTATGATAATTGCCCGCTGTGTTCGGCATATAGCTTTCAGTGGCGTGGCTGTGGTATATCAATATCTGGGGTGACTTGGAAGCTATCTCTATTTTACCCGGCTCTCCTACATTTTCCTCATCTATCTGGGGAGGTGTATTTTCCTGGGGTACAGGCTGCCCCTGCGCTTCTTCGGAGGTATATTCATCCTGCTCGCTGAAATAAATAGCCCCCTCAGGTGCATCCTCGAAACTGGTTATATCCGGCAGGGCGTTATTCCCTCCCGGTTCCGAACCTTCGTTATACGCAAGCAAAGCGGGGTCATACTGGCTGAAAGCAGTGAAAGCCAAGTTCAAATACGTAAGTGGATTGCTAATGTCTGTATGTAATCCGTCCGTCAAATTGCTGAGTGAAGAGGCAAGAAGCCCGGGCATTGGACAGCCATAGCTGTATTCGTAGCTTACCTTTGCACCGGTAAGAACGCTGTTTAACAGTTGAATATAAATATTATTCGAATACTCTTCAAGCTTGAGTCTTTTTTCAATATCATAGTTAAAAACTTCTACTGCATCCGTATTTACTGAATCTGCCGGACCAATATCGGCATCCTGTCCGCTTAAGTATGGATCGGGAGTATATAACCACCTTAGAAAAAAAAATATGGCAACCGCTGTTAAAATGACGGCTAGTACCAGAATCAGGCTCCTTTTTGTAATAATCTTTTGTTCGTTCAAAAAATCCACCCCGTTTCACCAGTATCTGCAGTGCAAAATTCATGAATATAATAGTCTGCCTGTATAAACTTATATGCCGGAGTATGGATTTATATGTAAGAAATTATAATTTACTATTCTATAAATCATAACCACCCGTCCAACGGGTGGTTTGCACTAAGGCTATAAGCCTTTTTTACCGGCCAGCGCCTAAAGACGCTGGCTTTCACTTTGTTCAAGCTACAATGCCTTTGCCACCTTTGCCGTCCCTGAAGGGACAAACTTACTACTGGCTACCCCTTGAAGGGGTCTTCATATTCTTTCACACTTAATTTGTCCACCATAATATCGTGATTCTCTTGCTCTTGTATGTACTTTTTAATGGTTGCCTCATTAAGTCCTACTGTACTGACATAAAACCCTTCTGCCCAGAAATGTCTATTGCCAAACTTATACTTT
>JBLNDG010000188.1:0-20442 GCA_050261415.1 Caulobacteraceae bacterium
GCCTGAACAACTCTATTATACTGGAAAGGTGATTTTTTTGTATAACACCTGTCGCGCACCCGCATAGCGGGTGGTTCATTGTTTCGCTGCTCCGCTAGCTCAACAGGCTAAAGCCCATAAAAAAAATAATACAGGCTGCGCCTGTATTTCCAACTTGTGACCGTTACCTATTCAAATTTACTGTATAGGAATATTACATATGTCATATTTTGTTACAACTTTAGTTATTCATATCCAAACCATACTCTTCCATTTTTCTGTAAAGTGTGGCTCTTGGGATGTCCAGCCTTTTGGCCGCCTCACTTTTATTATATCTGCATTCCTTCAGTGTGTTCAGTATTACTTCCTTCTCTATGGATTCGATTATACTGTTCAGACCGCCCTGTTTTTCTTCATACTTGTTCTTGACAGAGTCATTTATTATGTATGGAGGGAGATCGTTAATACTTATATCTACATTCTCAGAGTTTACGCACATCTTTTCGACAACGTTTTTTAACTCTCTGATATTGCCATGCCATGAATAATTCTTCAGTATCTCCATTACATTGGGAGGTGTATGCCTTAACAGTCCGGATTCTCTGTGAAACTCTGATGTAAATTTCTCAATAAAAAGAGGTATATCATCCTTCCTCTTCCTCAAAGGAGGTACCTCAATGGTAAGAACATTCAACCTGTAATATAGGTCCTCCCTGAATTCACCCTTTTTCACCATTTCCTCCAGGCTCCTGTTTGTGGCACATATCACCCTGACATTGAGTTTTATCGGGTTTTTACCGCCTATCCTCTCGACTTCCTTCTCCTGAAGTACACGCAATAGTTTAGCCTGCATGTGGTATGGCATTTCCCCTATTTCATCAAGAAAAATGGTACCCCTGTTTGCCAGCTCAAATTTGCCCATGTTTCCGCCCTTTTTAGCTCCCGTAAATGACCCTTCCTCGTATCCGAAGAGCTCTGATTCAAGCAAATTTTCAGGTATAGCCGAACAGTTCAAACTTATGAAAGGCATGTCCCTATTCTGGCTGGCATTGTGCACGGCATGGGCAAACAATTCCTTACCGACACCGCTTTCACCCAGTATCAGGACATTGGAATTGAATTTCGCCACTTTTTTAACCTTATCCTTGCATTTGTTAATTTCTTCCGTGCTGCCTATGATATCATCCAGTGTATATTTTGCAGGGTTCATCCTGGCAATCTCATTTTTATAAAGCTTAAGCTCCTTATCCAAGATCCTGTATTTTTCCATAACTTCCTTAAGCTCATCAAAATTCTGGAACAATACTACCCCGAATCCCCCTATCAATCCGCCATCATCATCAAGTATGGGAATTCTATGAACAATGGCGTCCTTTCCATTGTGGAATTTGTGTCTCCAAGCTATTTCTGCCTGCTTGCTCTGAAGTACTTCCAGGAATCTGGAGGTTGGATTTACATCTGTAACCAGCATTCCAGTGACATCATGGTCAGTAATATCCAGAAAATCTTTGAAAACCTTGTTAATATAAATTATCCGGCCTTCCTTATCCAGAAAATCAATTGCAATAGGCAGATTATCAAACACCTTGTGGCAGAACTGTATAAAATCCTTTGAATGCAAAAAAACACCCATAGTAAACATTCTCCATTTCTAGTTTGATAGTTTATATTCATTATACAACATTAATAATAATCATTCAAAAATTCGGAAAATACAGTATTATATGCTATATGTTTCGCACTAGACAGCTTGAATTTAATTCATAGATTGCGAACTACCTAAGGGGAAGTAATGTCCTCCTCCCCTTTCAAAGCCAGCAAAATCACTGGCACTGGTCTCATCTTTGCAGGCCCGTCTGGTTATTTTGCCTGGAGGCATTCCCGTTCCGAAGCCGGTGAAAGGGTTCGTCAGAGATAACTTCCCCTTTAGCAGCATTTTGCAATAAGACTACTGAAGAACGGGTAACACTGAATACACGGCGGGGAAATAATTTAAGTTGCTGTGTAATTCCGTGAAAAATCCGTGTGTTCCGTGGTTTACGTCTCTTAACCTTTAAGGAATACCCTGACTTTCTCGAATCTCGCATCTCGGGTCTCGAGTCTGAAGATTACTTCGTAACAAATCTTTTCACGGCATATGTGGGTATTTTTTTCATGATAAAACCGGGCAAACAGCCCGGTTTTGTTTGTTGTTGAGGTGTTATAATATCTGAATCGGCCTATTATATACACTTAGGAAACCCAGGACAGCGGTCGCAAATTCATAAGGTTTTTCATACATTGAGGCATGTCCTGCCCCTTTTATGACTAAGAATCTTGAGTCCTTAATTCTTTTATGAATCTCCTCCTGGTACCTCATAGGGGTCATAATATCGTATTCAGAGCCTACAATCAGTGTTGAAACTGTAATTTTGTAAAGCTCATCAAGAACATTAAGGGTTGATGCACTTCTTACAGCTCTTCTGAATCCTTCATACCATATTGTCATATTTGCTTTTGCAAAGGCTTCTTCTCTTGCCTTCAGCCATTCAATATTCTTCTCATAGAATTCCTTTGAGTATATATATGGCATTGTAGACTTAAAATATATATGTCCATCGTTCAGACTTGCAGTAAAATCCCATAACTCTTCGATATCGTTCATCAGCTTGTTTGTATATGCTGTGGTATCTGCCAATATAAGCGAATAAAGTAAATCCTGGTATTTCAAAGCAAACTTTTGAGCAACTTCACCGCCATATGAAATACCTAACAGATGGACCTTTCCTAACCCCAGCTTATCGAATAGCTCTTTCAACATCTCTACATGCATATCCTGGTTGTATGGGCCGTCAGCTTTATCAGACCTTCCCTGGTCAATCAGATCCACCAGGACCAACTTGTGCCGGGTTGAGAACACTTCTATGAACCCGTTCCAGCTTGCAGTACTCATCATTATTCCGTTCAGGACAACCAAAGGTTCGCCTTCCCCATAGGCCTCATAGTACATTTTTTTATTCATTATTTCTACAAATGGCATACTAAATCACCTCCATAAAAAATCGCCTCACGCCGAGTTTTTTTTGCTAGGGAACCCTATGGTTCCCTTCGACGGATGTTTTTGCATCCTGAGCACCTTCCTTCAACGGCATGGGGATTCTTCCCCTTGCATCCCCCATTGTATAGGAAACTATCCTTCCCTATACAATAGGTTTACCCCTGCATCAGCAAGTTTTAAAAATCCCAACTACTTGGTTTTTGCATCCTTTGTTACAATCCTGTCCCTGATCTTGTAAAACAGGCCCAATACTCCCTTGGGAGCGAAAAGTACTATAAGAATGTAAAGTAAGCCAAAGATAATATACCAACGTTCAAATAGGACATTGACTTTCGCCAGTTTGGAGAGATATTCCCCTGCCAGGTTAACAATACTCGTTCCAAGAATTGCCCCGTATAGTGAGCCTACACCGCCAATTACAGTTGCTAGCAAAGCATCAATTGTCTTGGATGCAGTAAGAACAGAAGTGCTGACAAAGCGCATATGGATTGCATAAAAGGAGCCTGCCAGGGAAGCGGTAACGCCCGCCACTATAGTTGATATGATTTTGTAACGCAATACATTGAAACCCAAAAATGTAGCTCTCTGTTCATTCTCACGTATGGCAACCAGCACCCTCCCTGTAGGAGAATTGGTGAATTTCCAAAGGCAAATAAAAGCAATTACCAAAAACGCCAAGGCCACATAGTAAAATAGGATCTTGTTCATTAAAAAACCAGGTATTCTAAAATTCATACCATCATACCCATTGGTAATATGTCTTGCTTTTTCTGCGAGGATAACACCAACCTGAGCAAAGGCAAGAGTTATCATGGCATAGTAAGTGTTCTTTACCCTCAAGGACAGGAATCCAATAAAGAAGGAAAGAACGACACTGACTGCCAAAGCTATTAATATGGCCAGCAAAAGATTGCCCATGGTAGCCTTTGTCTGGGTAATAAAAATAGCTACACCATATGCTCCGATACCAAAGAACAAAGCATGCCCGAATGAAACTATCCCTGTATAGCCAAGAAGAATATCATAGCTCATGGAATAAACACTCATACAGAATATGAGAACCAGCAGGTTAAGGGTGGGACGCCCCGCAATAAAAGGCATAATTGCCAGGATTAGAAGTATAACGATTTGTACCAGCCAGTTTGTTCTAATAAGTCCTGCAACCCTTGGTCTTTCTGTTTTTAACTGCTGCATTTATTCTCCCCCCTTGCCAAATAATCCGCTTGGTTTTACCATAAGTACAAGAATCATTACTATTACAATAACAGCTGTAGATGCATCCGGATATACATAGGCCGTATAAGAGCTTGCAAGACCTACCAGTACAGAACTGAAGACAGTACCTATAAAGCTTCCCATACCGCCGATAACAACCACCATAAATCCTGTCATCTGATATATAAGTCCGATTTCCGGATTGACTGCCCCCAGGGCCGGAACCATCAAGGCACCGCCTAAAGCAGCCAAAGCAGATCCAATAACAAAAATCAGGTTAAATACTTTTTTTATATTAATACCCAATGCCTGAACCATATCAGGATTCTGCACGCCTGCACGCACAGTCATACCCAGCTTGGTCCTTGCGAGAATCATATTCATAACTACAGCTATGACAAGGCCCAGCAGAATTAAAAATACGCGGTATTTTATAATAACTATGTCACCGATGGCCCAGCTCCCCTGAAGCGCTTCAGGCTGAAAAGCAGGGATAATATTGGATCCAAATGGAATTTTTATCAGTTCATTCAATACCAGCATCAAACCTGTAGTCAACAAAATCTGGGCTACGTGATTCCCATAAACCCTGCTTATTACCAGTCTTTCCATGACCCATCCCACAGCTGCGCCGGCCAATAGCGCTGCAGCAAGGCCTGCCGTAAAGCTTCCGGTCTTGCCGAATACATATACCCCGGCATAGCAGCCGTACATAAAGACAGTACCATGGGCGAAGTTAAGCACTCCCATAAGACCATAAACCAGAGAGAGTCCGGAAGCAAGCAAATAGTACATCATCCCCGTAGCCAAACCGGCAACTGTCAAGTTAACGAATATATCCAAATTCACTCACCTCCATCATTGTTCCTTGGTTCCAATACCCAGGTAGCGCTGCTGCAAATCCTTGTCTTTTATAAGATCCTCCATAGCTCCCTGGTGTACTGTTTGACCGTCATCTATTATGTAGTATCGTTCACCCACTGCAGATGCAAGCCAGAAGTTCTGCTCTACCAGAACTACGGTAGTATGATCCTTAATCTGTTTAATTGCATCGGCCAGTTTCTCAACCATAATAGGGGCCAGGCCTTTACTTGGTTCATCAATCAAGAGTACTTTATTATTATTAACCAGCGCCCGGGCAATGGACAGCATCTGCTTTTGCCCTCCGCTCAATCCGCCGGCTTTAATTTTCAACTTGACCTTCAGGTCCGGAAAGATATCCAGCAGCCAATCCTTCCTTTCCACGGTCTCCTTATCTTCCTTCAGCATCGCAATTCTGAAGTTTTCATCAACTGTCAACTGTGAAAAGATACCCTGGTCT
This sequence comes from Caulobacteraceae bacterium, assembly GCA_050261415.1. Classification (GTDB taxonomy): domain Bacteria; phylum Bacillota; class Clostridia; order Lutisporales; family Lutisporaceae; genus JBLNDG01. The sequence goes on from JBLNDG010000188.1 coordinate 5,553, forward strand.
TCAGGGACAAATGCCATCCCTTTTCTTGTAATTATATAAGGAGGCAGGCCATGGGTCATTTCTCCGTTAAACTCGACAGAACCCTTTGAGGGAGGATTGAGACCCATTATAGAGCGCAGGGTCGTTGTTTTGCCTGCCCCGTTACGCCCGATGAGGACTGTAACATGCCCTTCAGGTATTTCCAGGTTGATACCCTGGAGGATGTGGTATTGACCGATATGCGTGTGCATCTCTTTGACATTAAGAAGCATTATGCCATCCCCCCTAAATAAGCTTTCTGAACCTGTTCGTTCCTCATAATATCGTTGGGGTTCCCCTTGTCCAATAAGCCTCCGTTAAAGAGCACTACAATTTCATCTGAGAGTGAAAGTACCATGTCAATTTTGTGCTCTACCAACATAATGGTATGTTCACCTTCAGCCTTCAATTTCGCCAGTAAATCAAGAATAATCGGTACTTCTTCCAGCGACATTCCGGCAGTTGGTTCATCCAGCAGAAGGACCTCCGGCTCCAAGGCCAGAACAATTGCTATTTCCAGCTTTCTTTTGTCACCATGTGCAAGATTTAAAGCCAATGTATCTGATTTATCCGATAAATTAACCTTATCCAGCATTTCCATTGCCTTATCCTGGAACTGCTTATATTTAAGATAATGCTTAAATATAGAATTGACACCAGCCTTGGCCTGAACTGCAAGCCTTACATTTTCTAAGGCGGTTAGATTTGGAAACACGTTGGTAATCTGAAAACAGCGGCCCATTCCTTGCTTCACCCGTACATTGGCAGGCATTGCAGTAATATCTTGTCCTTTGAAAAACACCTGGCCTTCACAAGGTTTTAAAAGTCCGCTGATCAAGTTGAAAAAAGTAGTTTTACCCGCACCGTTGGGACCTATTATAGATGTGAAGGTCTTGGGCATAATATCCAATGCTACATGGTCTACTGCTGTTTGACCCCCAAAGTTAATAGTCAGGTCACGGGTTTGAATAATGGGTTCGCCCATGTTATCTTCCCTCCTATATTAGTAGTGTGGTAATTTCATCATAATTTACTATTTATTGTATCATAGATTTCCTTTATATCAAAAGGAGCCGTAGGCAATCACGGCCCCTTTCAATAATATATTTTTACTTCTGGTTCATAATAGGAGGAGCAGTTTCCTCGGGAGTCATATCACGCACAAGAACCGGTACCGGATAGTCAACACCGTCATGCTTTTCAAGCTTGATGGAATAAATAACCTGCAAAGCCTGGTGGTCTTCTTTGCGGAATGTCATAGGTCCTTTGGGTGTATCGAAGCTCATGCCTTCCATAGTTGGAATCAGCTTTTCCGGATCAGCACTGCCTCCGGTCTTTTCGAGAGCTGTAACTATGGCCATAGCAGCTGCGAATCCGCCCGCATCAAAAAGGTCAGGTACGGTATTGTATTTTTCTTTGGTCTTGTTTACCAGCCAGTCATTAATTTCATTCTTGGGCAATCCGTGGTAGTATACACAGAAGCCTTCCATACCTATGTTATCCCACATTGTTTTCAGTGCTGCAATGTCCGGTGCACCTGTTGACAATCTAATGCCTTTTTCCTGGACCTTCTGATCCATAAATGCTTTCCAAGGGCTGTTGGCACCTGCCCAAATTACATAAACTGCTTCCGGCTTGGCAGCAATCATTTTCTGAATTTCGGCAGTAAAGTCGGTAGCTTCAGCCGGCGGATAAGCTTCAAATGTTATTTCGGCGCCAAGTTTTGCTGCAGCTGCCTTGAAAGCTTCTGCACCACCATGACCGAAAGCACTATCCGGAGCAAATATACCTAATTTGGCACCCTTCTTACCGATAGCTGCTGCAGCAGCAGCAGCATCCTGGGATGAATTACGGCCGGTACGGAATATATACCTGTTCCAGTTCGCTCCTGTAATCGCATCTGCAACAGCCGGCTCAACAACCATTACCTTTTGGTATTCTTCTGCCAGCGGTACTATAGCCAATGCGTCAGAAGAGCTTGCACAACCTACGAGAATATCTATCTTGTCTTCTTCCAATAGTTTGACAGCTTTCTGCTTTGCTACTTCAGGTTTATTCTCAGAGTCTTCAATAATTAGTTGAACCTCTGTATCACCAACTTTGCCGGTACCTTTTGTACCGCACTCCAGACCCATCTGGAAACCGCGGATCATTTGCTCGCCGTATGCTTGCAGAGCACCTGTCTTTGAGGTTACTATACCTACTTTAACCACTTTATTAGCTGCTGCATTTCCAGTCCCTGCAGTTTCCTTTGAATCCCCGCTGCCGGTATTGCTGCATCCGGTTACAGCAGAGATAATAAGCATCATAGCCAATAAGACAGCCACAAATTTGTGTCCTTTGAATTTAAACAAAAAAATCCCCTCCCAAGTTTTTATTTGTTTTATGTAAAATATTAATATCATGGAAATATTAATATTTTGCATTTTGACTAGTGTCAGTTTTCCCGACAGACACTGCTAACCTTTAACCGGCATTTGTAACATAATGTTACAGTTGTCATAGTTTGATACAAATACTAAAACGCTATATGGTTCAGCATTAAAGCATCCGTCTATTAAGCTGCAGGGTCAGCTGCCGTAAAGGTCAACTGCCCTCTGTACATTATTTACGCAACTTTTATGCCAGATTTACCTGACTCTTCTTAAAATTGAGACAATATTTGTAGCACCACTGCCGCCTATATTCAGAGTAAGCCCCAAAGCCTCATATATCAAAAGCTCTGTTATTGTAAAACAGTCATGAACCTCTGCTACATCTATATCATTGATTGTAAGCCATATACTTCCAAGAGCCCTGTTTATGGCAAATCTTGCTGCTGTGAGCTCATAGTCGGGCTTCTTTCCCTCAACTATTGAAAGATGGTCCGATGCTTGTACAATTTCAGCAATCTCAACAACCTTATCCTTTAATGTTTTTGCTTTTTCTGTCCTGGTGATAACCATGGCAGCAGCCCCATCAGAAACAAGAGAGCAATCAGTTAACTTTAACGGCTCCGCAATAATCGGGTTTTTCTCAGATACGGTACTTGCAAATTCATGTGTGTATTCAACGTGCATATGTGCAAGAGGATTCGACATTGCATTCTTGTGAGCTTTGCAGGATATATGTCCCAGGGTGTCGTACAATTCTTCCGCCTTATAACCGTACCTGGCCATATACCCTTTGGCAAATTCAGCATAAAGCCCAGGAAATGTATAACCTCTTTCACCCTCCATGGGATAATAGGATGCTGTTGCCAATACCCCTGTAACTCCTGCATCTATTAATGCACCCTTTCCTGCCTCAAGCAACAAATCATATACTGTTTTATACTCTAATTTTCCCACTTTGCTGTGATATGTCCCCAATATTGAAACCGGTATTTCACCACCCCCCACTGACCTATTTATTGCAAATGATATGCTAATGGGATCAGAATCTTGAAGCGACATCCTCCAGGACTTTTGCCGTAGCGCTCAGTTCCTGCACTGCCGCATTTATCTCCTGTACTGCCGATGCCTGTTCCTGATATACCGCATTTGCATCATTAATGTCTTTTGTAATTTTCGCTACAGAGTCCTGTATCTTTATTAAAACTTCCTTTATATCGTTTATGGACTTTGTGCTTGACCCGGATAATTTTCTAATTTCCTGGGCTACAATGCTGAAGCCCTTTCCTGATTCTCCCGCCCTTGCAGCTTCTATAGCAGCATTCAAGCCAAGAAGGTTTGTCTGGTCCGCGACATCTCTTACAAATCTCAATATGTCGTCAGTGTCCTTTGTCTGCCTTTCTGCTTCGTCGATGCTTTGAACCATCCTCACATTGGATTCGGCAACCTGCTGTATGCCTACCGAAACCTCATTTATTGCCTTTGATATTTGCTCCAATGCAACTGACAGATTCTGTGATATGCTAAGTATTTCATCCTGGCGCTTCAGACTCCTGGCAATTGAAAAACTACCCACAACCTTTCCGTTTTCATCCTTGGCCGGCACTGCAATGGACTTTACGGCAACACCGAATACTTCTTTGGGGACAATCACAGATACCACCTCTCCGCTTTCTGTACACTTGTAAGTAGCCGAGCCCCGTCTCATCAAGTCTCCCGTTCCTACATTCAAGGGAATGTTCTTGTTAGCCTCGAACCTCAAACATTTCTCTGTATCGTTAATTCCGATTGCAATGTCGTCTTCAAAGAAATATTGCAGAAATGGAACCAGGTTATTGAATGAATCAAGAATTTTATTATCCGATATGGACTCAATCAAGGCTTAACCCCCTATCATTATTGTTTTCAGTTCTGCCCCCGATTTAGCAGGAACTGACAATCTATACAATTGTAATATGCAAATCTTATGCCTCCAGAATCACACAGCCTGGCACAAAGTACATGAGCTGCATATTATGCATAATTGTCAAATAATAATGAATCGCTGGTAATTATAGTATAAACAGTAATTTAAAATGTTTCCATATTTTAGAGTCAACAATTTTTAATCACGAATCCAAGCAGCATGCTGTTCAGAATATCGGGCTTTTCAAAAATTGTTACATGCCCACAGTCCGGAATGATTGCATATTCTGCGTTTGGAATATTATCTGCAAGAATCCTTGAAAATTTGGCAGGCTTTAATATATCCTCCTGCCCGCATACCACCAGGGCAGGGCACTTTATCTTTACCAGTTCATCCGTCATATATACATCATTTTCAAAGGTTTCATAAAGGCTTATTTGCCCTTTGAAATAATCTGGTGATATGAACTTCATTGTCCCTGCCCGCTTTTCTAAAAACTCCAGATTGTTCTTAATGAAGCTATTGCTGTATATGCTTGGAGCCATTCCCCAGAAGAACCCCTCAGGGTCACCCATGCCCGCCAAAGCCTTCCAACCCCGTACAAAAAGCTTCAGGTTCATATCCAGCTCGCTGACGGAATCTATTATAGAAACTGTTTTTACATATTCGGGATAGTCAATGGCGAATCTCATTGCCACTTCACCACCGTATGAGGTCCCTATGATATGGAGTTTTTTTATGCCCAGATAATCAAATAAAACCTTGGCTTCTTCAGCATGCTGTTTGAAGGAATATACGCCGTCAGGCTTATCTGATTTACTCTGCCCCTTAAAATCATGAAGGATAATTCTGAAACCAAGCTTCTCAAAGGCTGGAACCTGATAAGCCCAACTGCTGGTTGACGCCATAACCCCATTCATAAAAGCTATAGTCTCATTACCATCATGATTGCCCTTTTCCTCATAAAACAGCTTTATCCCGTTAACTGTAAAATAGGACATTATCAATACCTCCTTAAACAATTCTTACTACAGTTAAATTGCCAGGTTGTATAACTTCAGCATTAGTAAATTGCATAATTTATGCCAAATTTTTCAACTTTTCGATAGTTAATTTATTCACAAATTATAGCAAAACTAAAAGCATGTGTAGCATTATATTACGCAAATAAAAAACAAGTTAGGCTTTGCCTAACTTGTTTTTTTACCTTATATTTCTTTTAAAAGCCCTCGGAGGTCCCATTATTTCTGCCATGACCACGCTTCTCTGCATGTCGTCCATTGATATGCCATATCCCCATGCTGCTTCACCAGCATCCATGATGTCTTTATTTCCCGCATCCGCTTTTATGTCTGACCCTTTCGCCATCTGGGCATCCGCTTCTGATACCAAGCCCTCGGTTGTATAGACCTGCTCCTTATACTCCAGGCTGCCGGTCCTGCTCCTGTTTTCCATCTCGGTACCCTCTCTGTCCAAATCAGCTTCAGTGGTCCGTGAAAGGGTGGGTGCGGGAGTATTATACTTATACTTCTGCATTGGTGCTTTTTTCTGCACGCTGCGTTTTCCACCGGTATTCCCCTTGTAATCCTTTTGGGATTTCACAATGAGGTTTACTATACCAATGATAACAAATATTGCTGCTAATAAGCCTTCCAACTATATCACTCCCTTCAATGGAGTCGAATTTAATTCAAATTACTTTTTATCCTTGTCTATTGAATCACTTTTTCCGCCTTTTGATATAGAATCCCTCATCATGGTATCGGCCTGTATGTTTTGAAGCTGGTAATAATCCATGACACCCATTTTCCCCTGCTTCAGTGCTTCTGCAAGAGCCCTTGGAACTTCTGCTTCCGCTTCTACAACCTTTGCTCTCATTTCTTGTACTGCCGCCTTCATTTCCTGCTCCTTGGCAACAGCCATTGCACGTCTTTCTTCGGCTTTCGCCTGTGCAATCCTCTTGTCTGCCTCTGCCTGGTCTGTCTGGAGCTGCGCACCTATATTCCTGCCTACATCAACGTCTGCAATATCTATTGAAAGGATTTCAAAAGCCGTACCTGAGTCAAGCCCCTTTGCAAGCACTGTCCTTGATATCGAATCAGGATTCTCAAGCACTGCCTTATGGCTCTCGGAGCTACCTACAGTAGTGACTATACCTTCACCGACTCTGGCTATTATTGTTTCCTCTCCGGCACCACCAACCAGCCTGTCGATATTTGCCCGTACTGTAACCCTTGCTTTTGCTCTTACCTCGATACCGTTTTTCGCCACTGCTGCAACAACAGGTGTCTCAATTACCTTTGGGTTAACACTCATCTGCACCGCATTCAGCACATCTCTTCCTGCAAGGTCAATTGCTGCAGCCCTTTCAAAGCTCAAGTCAATAGCTGCCCTTTGTGCTGCAATAAGGGCATTGACAACCCTGTCGACATTGCCGCCTGCCAGGTAGTGGGCTTCAAGCTGGTTTACCGTAACACCCATACCTGCTTTTCTTGCTTTGATAAGCGGATTTACTATTCTGCTGGGTACTACTCTTCTCAATCGCATACCCACAAGAGTGAATATTCCTACATTAACACCTGCGGCCAGCGATGAAATCCACAGTCCTAAAGGAACAAAGCTTAGAAAAATCGTCAAGCCCAGTATAATGATAAACAGTGTAACTACAAAAATCACAATATCCATTTATTTACCTCCTGAAATTTTTTAAGATTTTCTTACCACAATCCTGCTGCCTTCTATTTTAATGACTTCAACTTCCTGGTTCTTTTCTATGAACTCGCCCTCGGATACGGCATCCACTCTCTTTCCGTCTATAAGAACAGTACCTGCGGATCTTAGGGGAGTAATTACTGTTCCCTTCATCCCCAAGAGGTTCTTATAATCCTGGTTGCTTACGTATCCTTCACTGTTTTTCTGTTCAGTCTTCAATACAAGAGATTTAATGTACCCTTTTCCATAGCCCATCTTGTAAAGAGCAATTACCAGAAGCGCAATGATTGCTGTTGTACCTACCAGGATCAGTATAGCCTGATAGAAACTCGATGAGATAAGCACAATACTGACAAGTACCAATATCACTCCGCTTATGCCTGCAACACCGAATCCCGGCATCATTGCCTCTACAAGCAGCAATACCAATCCCATTACGTAAAGGAACGCTCTAAACAAGCTCCAATCTCCAAACACAATTTCACCTCCTTTAATGTTTACTCATACATAACTTTTTTATCCTGTTCAATTATAGTAATTTATTCTTAAGTCACTGTGCATATGCCAGACTCTGCGTGGTTCCGGACCACTTAATTCTTAACATACAGCAATAACCAAATGCTGTAATTAAGTATAGTACTATAATATCAGTTTTAATTTGCGTTCACAACAGCGGTACAACCTCAAACCAGATTAACCTATCTTCCCCCGATAGCCTTGAATAATGCAATTCAAACTATCTCTATCAATCTCGCGTTATCTCCGTCAATCTCATCCGCGCTTAATATTCCATTTATACATTCTGCAGGATAAAAAGACAAAAAAATGAAACCCAAACCGGGTTTCATTTTTTATTCTAAATGTTTTCTTACAAGTGAGTTTACGAGCTTACCATCAGCTCTACCCTTGACTTTCGGCATCAGAGCACTCATTACTTTACCCAAATCCTGCATGCTCTGGGCGCCTATTTCGAAAATTGTATCTGAAACTATTTGATCGAGCTCATCCTCGCTAAGCTGCTGCGGAAGATAGCTCATTAGAATACTGATCTCTTTTTCTATATTTTCAACCAGGTCGGGTCTATTGCCTTTTTCAAACTCGGGTATTGAATCCTTCCTCTGCTTTACTCCTTTGGCAATTACCTCTATAACACCCTCATCATCAAGTTCAATTTTCTTATCCTTTTCAATCTGCAATATACCGGCTCTTACCATTGTGATAACATTTTTCCTAATGGTATCCTTTTCTTTCATTGCAGATTTAAGGTCACTCTGTAGTACTTCCTTGAGGGACATTCACATCAACCTTCTTTATTTTGTTTTTCTTTTCCTTGCAGCTTCAGATTTCTTCCTTCTTTTTACACTTGGGCTTTCATAATGCTCTCTTTTTCTAACTTCTGCCAATACCCCAGCCCTTGCACATTTCTTCTTAAACCTTCTAAGTGCACTTTCAAGAGATTCATTTTCACCAACTCTGATTTCTGACATCTATTTCCCTCCCTCCGCTGGTAACAATGCTCGCAGTATGTGTCAATACTGCGTTCCAAAGTGGGACTAAATAAAACACTTAGTTAATTATACATTAATTGATTATTTAGTGTCAACAAAAGGTTTTTTAGTTTATCCCAAAGAAGAATCAAGCTGCCTTCCGCCCAATATATGGAAATGAAGATGTTTGACTAGTTGTCCCCCATCCTTTCCCACATTGCTTACTATGCGGAAGCCGTTCTCTGCAATTCCTGCATCTTTAGCTATTTTACCAATCTTTTTAAATATATGTCCAATTATTCTAGAATTTTCTTCATTTACATCCATAGCAGACTCCATATGCTGCTTTGGTATTATCAGTATATGAACTGGAGCAAGCGGGTTTATGTCTTTAAAAGCGATTACCTCTTCATCCTGATACACCATGCTGCAAGGTATCTCGCCGCTAGCAATCTTGCAAAATATACAGTCGGACATTAATCTCACCTCCTATAACCAGTTCCTTTTATCATATTAAAATGCAATAAAGGATATTCAACAAAATCTTTTAAATTCCTGCATATCACAAAAAATTTGTAATTTGTCCTACTATATAGTCGTCTTTTATTTTCAAAAGTGATGTTTCAATTATTTTTCCCTTTAAATCATGGCATGATTCAGAGACAACCCTAATATAATTGTCTGTCAAACCCTCGTACATAATATTATTGCTATCAATTGCATGTTCATATAATACTTTCATGTTCTTCCCAATAAAACCTTTTTTAAACATCTCTTCACTTTCTGCCGCAATTTCAACCGCTATTTTGCTTCTTTCTTCCTTAACCTGCGGTTTTACCTGGTTCTTGAACTTTACAGCCGGTGTGCCTGCCCTCGGTGAATATTTGAATATATGCATACTGCTGAAGGAAATATCTTTAATAAATTTTACAGTTTTTTGGAATTCTTCGTCAGTTTCTCCCGGGAATCCTACTATTAGATCAGTTGTAATGGCAACCCCCGGAAAAACCTCCCTTAATTTTTCCACCACACTTTTATATTCTTCGGCAGTATATTTTCTATTCATCCTTTTTAAGGTTTCATTACAGCCGCTTTGCATTGACAGGTGAAAATGCCTGCATATCTTCGGTAGTGCCTTAAGCCTCCCAATAAATTCATCAGTCATTACATCCGGATCAATTGAACTCATTCGTATGCGTTCTATTCCTTCTACCTTGTGCACTTCTTCGATTATCTCTATCAATGAAATATTGCCCAGATCCCTGCCATATGAAGCTACATGGATGCCGGTCAGTACAACCTCCTTGAAACCGTTTGCCGCAAGCTCCTTTACTTCATTAATTATACTTTCTGGCTTACGGCTGCGTATATGGCCCCTCGCATATGGTATAATGCAGTATGTGCAGTATTGGTCGCATCCCTCCTGGATTTTCAGAAATGCCCTTGTCCTGCTTTTATAGCTATGTATTGACATTTCTTCAAAATCCCTTACTTCCATTATATCACTTACCATATTGACTTTATCATCTTTTTTCATAGCATATTCAACGAGTTCTACAATTTTACTCCGCTCGTTAGTACCCACCACAAGCTTAACCCCCGGTATATGAAGAATCTCATCGGGAGCTATTTGTGAGTAGCAGCCTACAACAGCAATAAGTGCATCAGGATTCACATCCAGGGCCCTTCTTATAATCTGCCTGGATTTCCTGTCACCCATATTCGTAACTGTGCAAGTGTTTATAATGTAGACGTCCGCGAAGCTATTGTAATCTACAACTTCATAACCAGCATTTTCAAAACATTCTATCATTGCTTCAGTCTCGTACTGGTTTACCTTACATCCAAGTGTATAAAACGCCGCTCTTCTCAACGTATTTCCTCCAAACTATTCATATGGCCTAAACCATCTGGTCATAATGATACATTATGCTTGTTAAAACCGCAAAACCTGCAGTCTCAGTTCTCAATATCCTCTTGCCCAACGTAACCGGAATTACCCCCGAGGATTTTGCCTTTTCTATTTCAACAGCCTCGAAGCCTCCCTCAGGCCCGATAAAGAAGCCTATACTTTCCGCACTTTTGCCCCCAAGCACTTTTTTTAGAGAAGTACTTTCCTCCAATTCATAAGGAATCACAACAATATCAAGGCTGACGGCGTCACTAAGAGCTTTATCGAAAGTCATGGGCATTGCTATATGAGGAATCCTGCCCCTGCCGCTTTGTTTTGCAGCCTCTTCAGCTATCTTTGTCCACCTCTCGACCTTGCGCATTTCATCCTTTTCAGATTCAAGCTTTACTACAGTTCTTGCAGTCATTACGGGCACAATGCTACTGATACCCATTTCTGTGCACTTTTGTATAATGAGGTCCATCTTCGTAGACTTCGGAATTCCCTGATAAAGAACTGCATCAATGGCAGGCTCGCCCTTTGATTCCTCTTTATTTAGGATTACCGTCCTTATTGAATGCTTATTCATACTTTCTATTGAAACATAGTAATCGGTTCCAGCCCCGTCGCAAAGCACAAGCTTGTCATCGATACCGAGCCTTAAGACCCTTGAAATATGTTGGACATCTTCACCTTCAACAGTAATTCCGCCTTTAAAAATGTTCTCGTGTTTTATGAAAAATCTGTGCATACTATTTTCCTTCCGCAGCAATAGCACACCATTCTCCCATTTCCAGTACATCAAGTATGCTGAAGCCCTCTGCCCTTAGTTTTTTAAGCACTTCGTCCCTTCTGTCCCTGATAATGCCTGAAGATATGAATATACCGCCTTTGTTCAAAAAGCCTTTCGCATCCTCCGTAAATGAAATTATGATATCAGCGATAATATTTGCAATAATAACGTCAGCTTTATCAGACACAACATCCAAAAGGTTGCCGCACCGTACTTCAACCTTGTTTTCCACATTATTAAGCATTACATTTTCTTCGGATACCTTGCAGGAAAGCTCATCAATATCCACACATATCACTTTCTTTGCATCAAGCTTAGCTGCAGTTATTCCCAGTATTCCGGAGCCGCACCCCACATCGAATATGGTACTGTCCTTTTCTACATACTTCTCCAAAAGCCTTATACACATCATTGTTGTCTCATGAGTCCCGGTGCCAAATGCCATTCCGGGGTCCAATTCAACTATAGCTTCATTTTCTTTTGCCTCATATACTTCCCAGGTAGGCTTTATTACTACCCTGTCACCTATTTTTGCAGGCTTGTAGTATTGCTTCCATGCATTTGCCCAGTCTTCATCGTTTACCTCCCTGGAGCTTATTATACCCTTGCCTTTATCAAGCCCGAACTCATCGAGCTTGTTTACCCGGTCTTCTACCGCTTTTAAAATGTTGCCGTTGAACTCCTCTGCCTGAAAATAGCCCTTTACTTTGGCATCCTCTCCAAGCTTCTTTACCAATTCCTCCTCCACATAGTCCCATCTCTTGGTGTCGGTATTCAATGCCTTAAAATCGTTAGGGTCTTCTATAAGGACACCGGAAGCACCCTCTTCATACAATATGTTTGAAATGGCGTCAGAAGCTTCCGTTGTGGTGATTACCTGCAGTTCTATGTATTTCATAATATACCATCCTCTCTCTAGTACAAAAATATGCTGGGCTTGTATACTCGTTACCTTTTTTAATATCTCTAATATTATATATAATCAGACTTAATTTTACAATATATGCGTACATATTAATAATGCGCCGCTATCTGTAACAATGCACAAAACAAAAGCCCGGCTGTCGCCGGGCATTACAATCATTTTCCGAATGCATCCTTCATCTTGTTAAAGAATGATTTACCTTGTTCATCCACTTGTTCTCCGTTTGCTTCCGCAAATTTTCTCAAAGCATCCTTCTGCTGTTCATTGAGCTTTCTTGGAACACTTACCTTCACAGTAAAGTAAAGATCTCCCCTTGCGTTGCTTCTAAGGCTCGGTACGCCTTTGCTCTTAAGTTTGAAGGTTGTACCCGTTTGTGTACCTTCAGGTATTGAGTATTTAGCATCTCCATCCAAGGTAGGTACACTTATCTCTGCTCCCAACGCTGCCTGTGCAAAGGAAATCGGTATTTCGCAGTACAGGTTGACGCCTTCTCTCTTAAACAGTCTATGAGGCTTAACCCTGATGTAAACATATAAATCACCTTTGGGAGCACCCTTCGTTCCAGGTTCACCCTCACCCCTGAGCGGCATTACAGAACCCGTATCCACACCGGCAGGTATATCAAGTGTTATTTTCCTTGATTTTCTTACACTTCCCCTTCCAAGGCATGTCGGGCATGGTTCCTTAATTACTTTACCCTCTCCATGACATTCATCACAAGGTCTGACATTAACTACCCTACCAAATACAGTACTCTGGGTGAACCGGATTTCTCCGGTACCTCCGCATGCCTTGCAGGTTTCTACGCTGCTTCCGGCTTTTGCACCGGTTCCGCGACAATCAGTACAGGTTTCGTTTCTTGTAATGTGTATATCTTTTTTGACACCAAAAGCAGCTTCCTCAAATTCTATTTCAAGCTCGTATTTAAGATCTGCGCCCTTCTGCGGTCCAGACTTCCTCCGTGATGAGGAACCAAATCCGGCACCGCCAAAAAATGCGTCGAAAATATCTCCTATATCTCCAAAACCGCCTTCAAAGCCTCCAAAGCCCCCGCCAAAACCTCCGGTACCGCCGCCGAATCCATTCGGGTCTACTCCGGCGTGGCCGAACTGGTCGTATTTGGCTTTTTTATCCTTATCGCTCAATACTTCGTATGCTTCATTTACTTCTTTGAACTTGGCTTCAGCATCCTTATCGCCCTGATTCATATCAGGATGGTACTTTTTTGCGAGCTGTCTGTATGCCTTTTTGATTTCTTCTTCGGTAGCGCTCTTGCTTACCCCAAGGACCTCATAGTAATCTCTTTTTGCCGCCATCTTTTCACCACCTTATACCTACAAGTGCATCATATAATTTTAAAAAATCATAAGCTAAGCGAGAAGCCTTATTCCAGACAACTCGCTTAGTTCATATATATGTTATTTGTCATCTTCAACCTTGTAATCAGCATTTACAGTGTTATCTCCCTGCGGACCTGCTCCGGGAGCTCCCTGCGGTCCCTGTGGGCCGGCACCGCCCTGATATATTTTTGCGGATATATCATAGAAGACTTTTGTAAGCTCTTCAGTTGCATTCTTTATTGCCTGTGTGTCGTTACCCTTAAGAGCTTCCTTTACGTGGTTGAGTTCGGCTTCAATTTTGGCTTTGTCTTCACTGCTGAGCTTACCTTCAAGGTCCTTCATTGTCTTTTCGGTCTGGTAAACCAGGCTGTCTGCATGATTTCTGGTCTCTACTTCTTCTTTTCTCTTCTTGTCTTCTGCAGCGTACTTTTCTGCATCCTTAACTGCTGTGTTTATATCGTTATCCGAGAGATTAGTGCTTGCAGTAATTGTAACCTTCTGCTCGTTTCCTGTACCCAGATCCTTTGCAGTTACATGTACGATACCGTTTGCATCTATATCAAAGGTAACTTCAATCTGCGGCACTCCTCTTGGTGCCGGAGGTATACCTGTGAGCTGGAATCTTCCAAGAGTCTTGTTATAAGCGGCCATCTCTCTCTCGCCCTGCAGCACATGGATTTCAACGCTTGTCTGTCCATCTGCAGCAGTGGAGAATACCTGGCTCTTCTTTGTAGGTATTGTCGTGTTCCTTTCGATAAGCTTTGTAAAGACGCCTCCCAATGTTTCTATACCTAGTGAAAGAGGAGTTACGTCCAAGAGCAATACGTCCTTAACTTCACCGGTAAGAACCGCTGCCTGGATTGCAGCACCCACTGCAACACATTCATCCGGGTTTACTCCCTTATATGGTTCCTTACCTGTAAGCTTTTTAACAGCTTCCTGCACTGCCGGGATTCTTGTTGAACCGCCAACAAGAATAACCTTGTTTATTCCGTCAGGAGTAAGCCCTGCATCTGACAAAGCCCTTCTTGCAGGCTCCATAGTCATTTCAACCAGGTCGTGAGTAAGTTCATCAAACTTAGCTCTTGTAAGAGTTATATCAAGGTGTTTAGGCCCGCTTGCATCTGCAGTTATGAATGGAAGATTTATATTGGTCTGCACAACTCCGGAAAGTTCAATCTTTGCTTTTTCTGCAGCTTCCTTAAGCCTCTGCAAAGCCATCCTGTCATTTCTCAAATCTATACCGTTTGCCTTTTTGAATTCATCTGCAAGGAAGTTTATAACCCTTTGATCGAAGTCATCCCCGCCAAGTCGGTTGTTTCCGTTTGTAGCGAGTACTTCAAATACCCCGTCGCCAAGTTCAAGTATTGATACGTCGAAGGTTCCTCCGCCGAGGTCAAATACAAGTATTTTCTGGCTTTCTTCCTTGTCGAGACCATATGCAAG